>DATGEL010000065.1 GCA_035310145.1 Dehalococcoidia bacterium | reverse complement strand
GGCGACGTTGGCCTGGCTCAGGCTGGCGGTGTTCCACAGCGCCGGGCCCTGCAGGATGACGCCCGTGTTGTTCTGCACGCCGGCGAAGGCCGCGAGGTTGAGCTGGCTGAGGGTCGCGTAGTTGCTGATACCCATGGTGTTGTCCCTCCCCTGTTGTCTTCTGCGGTGGCCTTCGTGCCCCCGCCTCACACAAGAAGTATGCCTGCCGGCTGCCTGCCCCGGCTGTGAAGGGGCGGACGGCGCCAGCATGGAGGTCGTCACCACTCCCCCAGGCGAGGGCGCCGCGCATCCGGTAGCCGCGGGCACCAGTTCCGTGTTAGCCGGGCTACACAACTCCTGTTCTCAGGCGTGCCTCAGCGGTACCCGGCGCCCACCGCCCGAACCCTGCGCGGCGCCGCCGCGACCAACCAGGCGCCCGATCGCCCCGCGCAGGCTCGCTCTGCTCTCCCTGCCGCGCTCAACCGCCGCGCGGACTGCAGATCGTTGGTGAATGGGGGCGAGGGGTCGGCGCGGCGAGCGATGGGGCGCCCGTGCTTCATACGCCGCGCCGGGCGCCGCCGCAGTAGACGCGTGGTCTGCCTGCGTGTATATTCGGCGCGCTGTGCGCCGGCGCCGGGCCGGCAGCCTCACGCAGGAGCGCCCGCCGTGACTTCGACGCAGACCCAGGCCGCGCCACTCATCGCCGGCACGCCCGAGCGCGCCGTCTGCGAGTGGGACTCGCTGCCGAACGAGCTGTTTAACTTCTGGACGATCGGCAACGTCTCCGAGGTGATTCCCGGCGTGCTGCGCCCGCTCAGCGCCTCGCTCTACCGCACCATGGACTACCTCGGCACCACGAAGCTGGTCCGCGACCTGGACAGCCTCGACCTGCTGCCGTCACAACCGCCGCCGATCGGCAACTTTATCTCCAACTTCGGCGGTCGCGCCGTGCTGAACCTCGCCTGGGCCAACGCAATCATCGGCGTCTGGCAGACGGGCGAAGGCTCCGATCTCATGGGCCAGTTCATCACCTCGACCGACGGGCAGGACATCGCCAGCGGCCGTGCCGCCGATTCGGAACGCGCCGCGCGCACCTTCGCCAGGATCCGCCGCATCTGGGGGCAGTTGCCGCACATCGTGGAGATGGACCGGGTGCGCGAGCAGCGGCAGCGCCGGCAGGAACGCGGGCGCGATCTGGGCCGGCTCTCCGACCGCCGGCTCTGGCGCCACGTGCAGAGCCTGGTCCGCGACGTGCGCTGCTACACACACCACCTCTTCGTTTCCGGCGCGGCGGGCGAGTACGCCCAGTGGCTCGGCAAGCTGCTCGACAAGGAGCTGCCCGGCCACGACCCGGCGCTGATCGTGGGACTCACCAGCGCCCTGCGCGAGGTGGAGAGTGCGCGGCCCAGCAAGGGCGCCTGGGATGTGGCCCAGGCCGTGCGCCGCCGCAAGGCGCTCCTGGCCGAGGTCGAGGTCCTGCCGCCGCACGCGATCGCGGCGAAGCTTGCCGCGCGGCGCGGCGCCGACTGGAAGGCGTTCGCCGAGCGGTTTGGCGCCTTCATCGCGGAGTTCGGCTTCCGTGGCCAGCGCGAAGCCGATCCCTCCGCCGCCGACTGGGAGGAGGAGCCGGCCTTCGCCATCAGCGCGGTCAAGGCCTTCCTGCACGCCGGCACAGACCACGATCCGTACCGGCTCGAAGAGGCGGCGGCGCGGCGGCGCGAGGCGGTGGAGGCCGAGGTGCGGCGGCAGTTGCCGCGCGGCGTCCTGGCCGAGTTCAACCGTTTGCTGGCCGGCTCGCAGCGCTTCGCCCGGCTGCGTGAGGCCTCGAAGGCGAACTGGGTGCGTTCGCTGCGGCCGGTGCGGGCGCCGCTGCTGGAGCTGGCGCGGCGCTTCGTCGCCCGTGGCCTGATCGCCGATCTCGACGACTTCTGGTATCTGCTCGCGGACGAGGTCGAGCGCGGTGTGCAGGGCGAGCTGGCTGCCGGCGAGGCGCACGCGGCCGTACAGCGGCGCCGCGCCGTGCGCGATCGGCTGGAGCTGTACAGCCTGCCGGAAGTCTTCAGCACGCCGGTCGAGCTGCTGCCGTTGCAACCGGCACAGGCGCCCGCCGCCGGCGCACTCAGCGGCATGCCGGTCTCGGCGGGAAGAGCCACGGGCAAAGCGCGCGTCGTGCTCTCGGCCGAGGCGGCCGAGGAGGTCGAGCTGGAGCCGGGCGAGGTGCTGGTCGCGCCCTTCACCGACGCGCCCTGGACGCCCTTGTTCGTGCCCGCGGCGGCCGTGGTGGTGGAGACCGGCGGTCTGCTCTCGCACGCGGCCACCGTGGCGCGGGAGTT
>DATGEL010000064.1 GCA_035310145.1 Dehalococcoidia bacterium | reverse complement strand
GAGCACGACGCCTGGTTCGGCCAGGGCTACGCGGCGGCGCAGGATCGCCTCTGGCAGATGGAGTACGACCGGCGGCGTGCCTGCGGCCGCTGGGCGGAAGCCGCCGGCGCCGTGGCCGTGCCCGGCGACCGCCTGGCGCGCCGGCTGCAGCTGGCGCGGGCTGCGCAGGCGGACCTCGGCGTTATGTCGGCCGAGACGCGGGCGATGTTCGAGGCGTACGCGGCGGGGGTCAACGCCTTTCTCAGCTCCGGCCAGCCGCTGCCCGCCGAGTACGCAATCACGGGCATCAACCCCGAACCGTGGCAGCCCTGGCATTCCGTGGCGCTGTTCAAAATCCGCCACGTGCTGATGGGCGTCTGGCAGCAGAAGCTGACGCAGGCGCGGCTGCTCGCCCTGATCGGCCCGGAGGCGTACGCCAGGCTCGACGGCCAGCCGCCGGCCGGCTCGCCCGTGATCCTGCCGCCCTCCGGCGCCGTGCGCCGCCTGTTCGAGCAAGCCGCGGACGATCTGCGCGAGTCCGCGGAGCAGCTCGGCTTCCTCGCGGAGGTCGAGGCCGGCTCCAACTCCTGGGCGGTGCACGGCTCCCGCACAACCACCGGCAAGCCGATCACCTGCAACGACTCGCACCGCGCCCTCGACGTGCCGACCGTCTACTGGCAGGCGCACGTGGCCTGCCCCGAGTTCGACGTGATCGGCGGCACCTTTCCCGGTCTGCCCGGCTTCCCGCACTTCGGGCACAACGGCAGCGTCGCCTGGAACATCACCCACACCGGCGCCGACTACCAGGACCTCTATATCGAGGAGTTCGACCGGCAGAATCCGGGCCGCTGCCGCACCGCCGAAGGCTGGGCCGAGGCGGAGCGCTCCGAGGAAACGATCAGTGTGCGTGACGGCGAGCCGGTGCGGATCGAACTCTGGCGCACACGGCACGGCCCCGTCGTCCACGGCGACCCGCGCGGCGGTCACGCGATCAGCCTGCGCTACACCGCCACGGAGGGCCCCTGCCGCGGCTTCGAGCCGCTGCGCCCGATGCTGCGCGCCCGCACCGTGGCCGAGCTGCACGAGGCGCAGCGCGAGTGGGTCGATCCGGTCAACAACCTCGTCTCCGCCGACACCAGCGGCAACATCGGCTATCTGACACGCGGGTATCTGCCGATCCGCAGTTCGCAGGCGCACCGCCAGTTGCCCGCGCCCGGCTGGAGCGGCGAGCACGAGTGGAACGGCCGCGTGCCCTTCGAGCAGTTGCCGCAGGCGATCAACCCTGAAGAAGGCTTCATCGCCACGGCGAACCAGAAGGTCATCCCCGGCGACGAGCCGTACATCGCGCATCAATTCGCCGTGCCCTCGCGCTGCGAGCGCATCCGCGAGTTGCTGGCCCAGGCCACGAAGCTCAGCCCGGATCAGATCGCCGCGATTCAAGGCGACCGGGTGTCCGTCGTCGCGCGGCGCTGGGCCTCACTCTGCCGCCGCCTCGGCCCGTTCGCCGGCGCCGCCGAGCAGGCGCGGCAGATGCTGGCAGGCTGGGACGCCGATCTGCTGCCGGAGAGCGGCGCGGCGCTGCTCTACGCCTGCGTGCGCCGGGAGTTGGCCCGTGCCCTGTTTGAACCCGTGGTCGGCTCCGAAGCCTGGGCCTGGCTCGCTTCCGGCGATCTGCCGCCGCTTGGGCGCATGATCCACGGCTGGTTCGCGAACGTCACCTGGTCGCTGGACGGAAACGGCGCCGCGGCCGCGCCGGACGGCCGATCGTGGAGCACGCTGATGCCCGCGGTATTGGAGGCGGGCTGGCAGGCCGCCGCGCGCTGGGGCGGCGCCGACCCCATGGCCTGGCGCTGGGACGCGCTGCACCGTACCCATGCCCGGCACCCGCTGGCCGCCGGCTTCCCGGCGCTGGGCGACCGGCTGAGCCCACGCCGCGTGGCCGCCGGCGGTGACAGCGACACGATCCAGTGCACGGCCAGCGGCTGGAATCCGCAGGCGCCGTTCGACATCTCCGCGCTCTCGGTCTATCGCCAGGTGGCCGACATGGCCGATCTGGAGCACGCGAGCTTCGTGGTGCCCGGCGGCGTCAGCGGCCTGCCCGGCACGGAGCACGCCGAAGACCAGCTCGAACACTGGCGCACCCACCGGCGCATACCGGCCAATTTTGGCGAAGCAAACGTGGCGGCCGCGGCAGCACATACGCTGGTGCTGCAACCGGCGTAAGCGCTGCTGCCGCCCGGCGGGGTCATCCGGGCAACGGCGTGCTCTCGGTCTGGGGGCGGTCCGTTTTGGCATAGGTCAGCTTTTCGACGATCAGGCCGTCGCGCAGGCGCAGGATGTCGAGCCCGCGCCAGCTACGCCGGCTGCCCTTCCATGCGAAGACGCACAGCCAGCGGGCAAGCGCCTCCTGCGCCTCGGCATCGATGAACAGATCTTCGAGGTGAAACTGGATGTCGCCGTAGTCGCCGCGGAAGTTGGGCAGGAAGCCCTCGCGCACCTGCGCCTTGCCCTGCCAGACCTTGCCGTTGAACTCGTCGTAGATCGCGTCGTCGGCCACGCAGGCCATTGCCGCGTCCAGGTCGTGCCGGGCCCAGGCGGTGAAGAAGCGATCGATCAGCGCCGAAAGTTCGGCACGAGATGTGCGCACGCTCGTCATAAATTGCCTTTCCGCCATGGTTGCGATCGGGTAAACTTGACAGAAGGAATCAACAAGCACTATAGCTTGCCGAGATTGGAGGTCGAACGCGGGGGCCGCATCAGGGCATTCCCCTAAAAAATTGCTCCTTGACACACTTGCAAGGCACATGCAAGACTTTATTCACGGTCCTGCGACGTGGTATCCGCACGTCTGAATGCATGCGCAGGGATAGTGCGGCCAGGTTGAACGAGGAGCCGCTGGTGAGCGTGGCCTACGTCGCGGCCCCGGCCACAGCACGGCAACAGCCGCTGCTCCTCGCGAACGGGAGCTTCCGCTGGCTCTGGCTGGCGCATCTGATCTCGATGTTCGGCGACGGTTTGTACACCGTCGCCCTCCCGTGGCTCGTCTACAAGCATACCGGCTCCGGCATGGCGACGGCGATCGCCCTGGCGGCCGGCGCCATCCCCTACATCATCGTCAGCCCGATCGCCGGCGTCTACGTCGATCGCTGGGATCGGCGGCGCACGCTGGTCGGCGCCGATCTGCTGCGAGCGCTGGCGCTGCTGCTCTTTCCCCTGGCGCTGCTCACCGGCTTCAACCTGGCCCTGGCCCTGGCCCTGGCGATCGTCTTGCCGGCGATCGGCCGCTTCTTCGTGCCGGCACAGCGGGCCACCACCCCGTCCCTCGTGACGGCCGATGAACTGGTCGGCGCCAACGCGTTGATGGAAGGCGCCGGTCAGGCCGCGTATATCGCCGGCCCCGCGATCGGCGGGCTGCTGATCGCGGCCTCGGGGGCGGTCTCGTTACTCTTCATCGACGGCGCCACCTTCGTCGCCTCGGCGCTGCTGCTGGGCCTCGTCGCCTTTCCCGGCGCCGAACGCCGTCGCCGCGCGGCGGGCGGGTTCCGCGCAGCCTTGGCCGAGGGACTGCGCGTCACCTGGCGCACACCGGCGCTGCGCACACTGAGCCTGCTGGCCGCCTTTGTGATCTGTTTCTTCGCCGCCGTGCCCGCGCTGCTGCCGCTCTGGGTAGGCCGCTCCCAGCCCGGCGCCTACGGCCTGCTCTTCGCCTGTTTCTCGGTCGGCTCCGTGCTCGCCAGCCTGGCGCTTTCGCGCTGGGGGCGAGCGCTGCCACGCGGCGCTCTGGTCGTCGGTGGTGTCTTTGGCATGGGCGCCGGCGCGGTGGGCTTCGCCGCATCTTACGATACCGCTGCCGCCGCCGTGGCGCTGGCCGCCTTCGGCGCCGGCGTCAGCGCCTACAACGTCGGCGTGTTGACCTTGCTGCAGCGCTTCAGCCCGCCGGGGGTGATGGGCAGGGTGCTCGCCTTTAACGATACCTTCGCCTGGTCGCTGCGTCCGCTGGCGGTCGTGGCCGCCGGCGCGCTGGCCGACGCCGCCGGCGTGCATCCGACACTGGTCATTATCAGCATCGGGCTGCTAGTATGTGGCATCATGGCAATGGTCGCACGGCCACTGCGGGAACCCATCCCCGTGGCGGCGTCAGCGGAGGTGCGAACGGCCTGACGGAGCAGGCCGCAGGGCTGCGAGGCAGAGGTTGGCGGAACTGGCCGTTTCGCGGGAGTGTTGCCGCACCCCCGGGGAAAGGAGACCAGTGCATGGCCCTCTGGTAAATCGAGTTCCTGACCCTCAGAACGTTGCAACCGTTCTGTTCTAGTTGTCCCGGCGCCAATCCGGAATCCAGAGCACCGACCAGTTCTGCCAACCTCCGCCTCGCAGCCATCCTGCTCCAGGGGATCCAGCCCGGCGACGCGCGGCTTCGGGCCGAGCGTCGTCTGCTCTCTCGGGCCGCTCATGCCACCATGTGCACGGCATCCGGACGGATCGCCCACAGCTCCGTCCAGAGATTCAGGAATACCTCCACGACGTCCGGATCGAACTGGCTGCCGGCGCAGCGGCGGATTTCGGCCACCGCCGCCTCCGGCGGCAGCGCCCGCCGGTAGGGCCGGTCCGTGGTAATCGCGTCGAACGTGTCGGCGACGGCGAAGATGCGCGCCCCGAGCGGAATCTGCTCCCCCTTGAGCCCGCGCGGATAGCCGGTGCCGTCGTAGCGTTCGTGATGCGCCTGCACCAGCGCCGCCGCCGGCTTCAAGAAGTCGATGTCACGCAGAATGCCGAAGCCGATCTCGGCGTGGGTCCGCATCTCGACCCATTCGGCGTCGTCCAGCGCCCCCGGCTTGCGTAGCACGGCATCGCGGATGCCGATCTTGCCCACGTCGTGCAGCAGGGCGCCGCGCGCGATCGTCTCCCACTCGATCGAGCCACGCTCGACCCCGAGCTGCTCGGCCATGATCTGGCTGTAGGCGGAAACGCGGTAGGAGTGGCCCTGCACCTCGTTGTCGCGCGCATCCAGCGCGCCCACCAGCGCCTCCAGCGTGCCGCGGTAGGTCGAAAGCACCTGCTCGTTCGCGCTCTGCAGACGGGCGGCCAGTTGAATCAGGTCGGCGTTCTTCTGGCGCAGATCCTCGACGCTGCGCGTGGTGTGCGCGAGGTACTGCCGCCAGGCCAGGTGCATGGCAACCACCGGCAGCGCGAAGGCGATCAGCTCGTAGAGCCCCGCGTAGCGGTAGGCCACGGCCACGCCCGTGCCCACCGGCCCGAGCAACAGGGTTTGCGGCAGCATCCAACGGAAGCGCTCCCGCCAGATAGCGAGCGGGCTGTCGCCCGAGAGCGCCCAGCCGAAGCAGCAGACCGGCACGATGTTCGCCAGATAGAGGGCGCCGGAGGCGATCAGGCCGAACGAGAGCAGGTAGAGCGGTTCTGTCTCGCGAGCCGTCGGCAGCGCGTGGCCCGCAAGTCCGCCCACCAGCGCTGCCAGCGTGAAGGCGCCCGCGTTGTAGGGGCAGCGCCAGCCGTGGGGATGTGGCCGCAGCTCAGCGCCGATCGCGGCGGCACACCCCACCAGCGCGGCCGCGAGCGGCCCGCTGAGGAAGGCCGCGGCGATGATCGGCAACGGACCCAGCGAAACCCTGCTGCCGTAGGCGGGCAGCGGTATGGCGCCGATCAGCGCGGCGATTAGCATCAGCACCAGCGGCACGCCGTCGGGATGCGCGATGAAGGCGCGCGCCCCGCTCAGGAGAACCAGCGCCCCGGCGGCCGCCATCAACATGGCCAGCGCCGCGGCCAGGCGCGGGTGCGGCCGTGCGGGCTGAGCCTGCGCCGGCGCGGGCACCGAGACGGCGACGGGAGCGGTCACCTGGCGCGTCGCGATCGGTGCAACGCGCCGTTCGCTGTCCGTACGAGATGGAGCTGAGAGCACGATCCACGCCTTCTTGCCGCCATGCACGGGCGGATCTGCACTGTAGTGATCGCATGACGGCCGCGTTCCTTTAGTGATACCGCCGAATGCAAGCAAACTGTCATAGGGCGTGCCCCTAATTTCGTGAATTCGCTCCTGTCTCGTTCCCGCAAGGCGGCGAAGCGGGCGCGCGGCAGCCGCGCGCGGCACGTAGATGCCGGCGCCCGATCAGGGCAGGCAATGCGTCAGCGGGGCGCGATCAGCGGAAGAGCTTGTGGAAGATGTAGCCGGCGCCGAAGCCGATCGCCAGCGCCGCGGTGGGGTGCGCCCGACAGAAGTGCATCAGGTCGCTCCACATCTCGCCGGGACCATGCTGCTCGAGGTACGCCGCGCCGCTCTCCAACGGCCGCGCCGCCGCCGCGGCTGCACGGTCGGCGCCGGGCAGCGGCGCACTCATCGCCCGCTCGCGCATGCGGCCGGCCACATCGCGCAGGGCGCCCGCGGCCCGCGCCTTCTGCTCGTCGATCATGCCCAGGTCCTCGCGACTGCCGTTGCCCGAAGCGCTGGAGGAATGCGACTGTGCCATGATCCCGATCCTTTCCTGGCGTCCGCTCCGCCGCTTGCTGAACGAGTCGTGCTGAGTGAGTGATAGCCCCTCCGCGCCGCGCCTGCATGCCGCCGCCGCAGTATTAGCGCGACCGCCCGACGCTTCCCTCCCGGTGGCCCCGGCGCGGAAGGTCAGGGCAGCGCCGCACCGCCCCAGCGGGCCGCGACCGGCGCCGGCGCCTCCCCGCGCTCGTCCATGCCGTAGTCGCGCACGATCTGCGCCACGCTGATCCGGTAGCCGGCGAAGATCGCACCGCGGCCGCGGGCCTGTGCCTGCTGGTGGCCGAGATGCTCGCGCCAGCGCAGGATCGCCGCCTCGTCGCGCCAGAACGAGAGCGAGACGAACTTGCCCGGGTTGTACACGCTCTCGAAGCGCTCGACGGAGATGAAGCCGTCGATCTGCTCCAGCTCGGCGCGCAGGCTCGCGGCCAGGTCGAGATACTCCTGCGCCCGCCCCGTCAGTGGTTCGACTTGAAAAATCACCGCGATCATCGCTGCCTGCCTTGCGCCCGCACGGCTGCGCCGCTGGCCTTGCGCTGCCGTCAGCGGTCGTTGCGCAAAATCAGCGTGGCGTGCGTCGTCATCACGCCGCCCTGGTTGGAGACGAGGGCGGTGCGGGCGTCCGCCACCTGCCGCTGGCCGCACTCGCCGCGCAGTTGCCGCACCGCCTCCACGATCAGCTGCATCCCTGGCATGCCCGTCTCCGACAGCAGGCCACCAGAGGTGTTCAGCGGCAGCGAGCCGCCCGGCCGTGTCTTGCCGTCTTCGAGAAAGGCGCCGCCCTCGCCCTTCTTGCAGAAGCCGTAGTCCTCGACGGAGATGATCGGCACGATGCTAAACGGGTCGTACAGCTCCAGCACGTCCATGTCCCCTGGCCCGAGGCCCGCGATGCGGTACGCCGTCTCGGCAGAGCGCTTCGCGCCCGACGTCGTCCATTGTTCGCGTGTGGGCAGGCCCCAGGCCGGGTGGCCCTGGCCGAAGCCGCGCAGATAGACCGGCGGCTTCTTCAGGTCGCGCGCCCGCTCGGCGGAGACGAGCACGGCCGCGGCGGCGCCGTCGGTAATCGGGCAGCAGTCGAGCAGATGAAACGGCTCGACCACGTAGCGCGAGTTCTCGCGATCCTCGTGTGTGATCGGCGTGCGGAAGACAGCATTGTCGTTCATCGCCGCCCAGGCGCGGTCGGAGATCGGCGCCGAGCCGAGCTGGCGATCGCTCAGGCCGAACTCATGGATGTAGCGGCGGGCGATCATGGCGTAGTTGGGCGGGGCGCCGAACATGCCGTAGGCGCCGTCGTCATCGGCGCGGGCGCGGGCGTAGGTCTCGCGCGAGCCGGTGATCGGATTGTCGCCGTAGCTGATCACGGCCGCATGGCACAGCCCCTCTTCGATGCACATCGCCCCGTACTGGATCAGCGCGGCGGTGCTGGCGCCGGCCGCGTCGAGCGTAGCCGTGACCGCCGGCACGATGCCGAGGTCCTGGCAGATGCGGGCGGAGAAGAGCATCTGGAAGTTGGAGGTCGGCGCCTTGGTCAGCACGGCGTCGATCTCGCTCTTGGCGATGCCGCAGTCCTCGATCGCGTTCTTGATCGCCTCGACCGTCAGGCTTTCGGCGCTGCGGCCGGCGAGCTTGCCGTAGCGTGTATTGCCCACGCCGGCGATGCAGTACTTGTCGCGAATCGGCATCGTCCATCCTCCGCCCGCGCCGGCCGGGGCGCACGCCGGCGCCCCCCAGTATTGGCCCTGGGCGCGCCGAACGGAAGAGGGATGAGGAGATGATGATGACTGATGATGAGAGGAAGAAGGGAAGCCGGCGCGGCTCCGAGGCCGGGTCTGGCCGACCGGGCCGCCCCGGTCCGCGGCGCCGCGCACATCTCCTAAGGCGTATAAATGACGCCGAACTGGTTGTCCACGACATCGCCCTGGTCGGAGACGGAGAAGTTCGACGTGATGTAGCCACTGGCGCCCTTGAACTGGCCCTCGCCGCCGGCGATCTGCCAGATCACTGCGCCCGTGCTCAGCTTCGGATCGGCGCTCGGCCCGAGCGTGCCGCGGCCGACGGTGGTGAAACGCAGGGTGTTGCCGGCGCCGAAGCTGATGCTGCCTTCTTCGTTGAAGCCGCCGCCGTCCAGCATCGTCACCGTCGACTCGAACCGCGCGGTCTCGCCGGGGATGGCGGCGATGCTGGTCTCGACGCCGCTGCTGCCGACGTTTGTCGTGATCGCGCTGCTGGGCGAGCTGGTCGCCGCCTTCAAGACGCTGCCGGCATCGTTGGCCGGCTGGGCGCGGCCCTTGAACTGGAGCGCGTAGAGGAGCTGAGCCATCGTCCGGTCCTTTCTGTGCGCGGCGCCGCTCGGCGCCCGTTCGCCTCAAATAAACGCGGGGGAGCGCGTGATTGGCGCGGGAGCGCCTGCGTGTGGGGCTACGATCGGGCGGCCCGGCCGATCGGCGGCAGGCGTGTGATCGCAGCGTCACCTGTACAGGAGTCGGCACAGGATAGCAGACCAGGTGGCCTTACGCTGCGAGCGCCTCGGTGAACGCGGCGATCGTCGCGTCGATCTCGGCCTCGCCATGCGCCAGCGAGACGAAGGCGGCCTCGAACTGGCTGGGCGCGAGGAAGACACCGCGCTCGAGCAGGGCCGTATGAACGCGCGCATAGCGCGCCGTGTCCGCCGTCTGCGCCGAGGCGTAGTCCTGCACGGGGCCGGCGGTGAAGAAGCCCGTGAGAATACTGCCCACGCGGTGCAGCGTGGCCGGCACGCCCCTGGCGCGGCAGGCGCTTTCCAGGCCGCGGCCAAGCCGCGCCCCCAGCTCCTCGAGCCGTTCGTAGACACCTGGCTTTTGCAGCTCGTGCAGCGTGGCGCAGCCGGCGGCCATCGCCAAAGGATTGCCGGAGAGCGTGCCCGCCTGGTAGACCGGCCCCAGCGGCGCCACCACCTCCATGATCTCGCGCCGGCCACCGTAGACGCCGACCGGCAGCCCGCCACCGACGATCTTGCCGAGGCAGGTCAGGTCCGGTTCGATGCCGTAGCGCGCCTGCGCCCCGCCGTAGGCCACGCGGAAGCCGGTGATCACCTCGTCGAAGATCAGCAGCGCGCTCTCGCGCCGCGTGATCGCGCGCAGGCCTTCGAGATAGCCCGGCGCGGGCGGCACCACACCCATATTGGCCGGCACCGGCTCGACGATCACGGCCGCGATCTGCCCCGGCCACGCGGCGAACTGCGCCTCGACCGCGGCCAGGTTGTTGAACGGCGCGATCAGCGTCTCGCTTACGGCCGCGGCCGGCACGCCGGCGCTGCCCGGCAGGCCCAGCGTGGCGATACCGGAGCCGGCCTGCGCCAGCAGCTGATCCGAGTGACCGTGGTAGCAGCCGGCGAACTTCACGATCTTGTCCCGCCCCGTGAAGCCGCGCGCCACGCGCAGCGCCGACATCGTCGCCTCGGTGCCGCTGGAGACGAAGCGCAGCAGCTCGATCGTTGGAAACGCCTCTCGCACCAGCGCACCCAGCTCGTTCTCCAGCCGCGTAGGCATGCCGTAGCTGGCGCCGTCGGCCGCGGCCCGCTGGATCGCCGCCACCACGGCCGCATGCGCGTGGCCGAGGATCAGCGGCCCGTAGGCGCCGACGTAATCGATGTAGCCGTTACCGTCCAGGTCGTAGACGCGGCAGCCGGCGGCGCGGGCGATCACCGGCGGCTCGCCGCCCACGGCGCGGAAGGCACGCACGGGGCTGTTGACGCCGCCGGGGAAGAGCGTTTGCGCCCGCGCGAAGGCGGTGCGAGAGAGGGTATGCGGCTGTGCCGTCGTGTTTGCCATGCGTCGTTCACCTTGCGGGGTGGACGCTGGCGCAGGCGCTCAGCCTCCCTTTCCCCTTTCCTCCCATAGACACACAGGCCGGGGATTGAGGCAAGCGACATCTGCCGAGCCGCACAGGCAAGAGCGGGCGTTTCTGGGCGAAGCGCTGCGAACGCCGCACATCGTGCGCCTCGGCCATCGACGGCTAGCCCAACGCCCTCTGGATCGCTGCAACCCGGGATCGCCCCTCTCCTTCTCCCAGGATTGGGAGAAGGAGAGGGGACGGGGGAGAGGATGAGGGCCGAACGCTACGGCCCCGTCCAGCCAATCACGGTGTTGCCGCCTGGCGCAGCAGCGTGCTGGCCCGCGGGCTCCAGCGTCACGCGCACCTCGTCGGGCAGTTGCGTCAGGTCCTGGCCATCGCTGATCAGCAGGGCGCTGCCGGATGCGTCCGGCCGCAGCACACCCAACTGCCGCCAGGTTGAGCCGTGGCGCACCCACGCCCGATACGCCTCGCCCCTGGGCGCCGGCTGCGCATGCGCAATACTGACCACCGCCGTGCTCACGCCCGGCCGGCCGCGGTAGGCGCCGTGCACCGCCGCCGGCGCGCCGGGCGCGGCCGCGAGATGCAGCTCCGTCGTCTCGCTGGTGGTGGCGAGCAGCAGGCCGCGCTGCTGCCGAGCGCTGCGCTCCTGCTCGACGTGATAGCGCACGCCGAACAGCGTCAGCAGGCCGCCAAGCGCCAGGATCGCCGCGGCAAGCGACGGGGCCAGCGCCACGCGCAGCTTCTGCATGCCGGAGCGGATGCGCGATTTCGTCGTGCCCAGCGGCAGGTCGAGCTGCCGCGCCACCTGCTCGTGCGTCAGCCCGCTGAAGAAGGCGAGGTTCAGCACCTGGCGTTGGGTCGGCGGCAGCTCCTCCAACGCGGCGCGCACGGCGGCGCGGCTCTCCGCCCGCTCGGCCATTTCGGCCGGGTCCGGCTCGCGGTCGGGCAGTTCCAGCAGGCGCAGCCCCTCCGGGTCCGGCTCGGCCTGCGGGC
Source organism: Dehalococcoidia bacterium (assembly GCA_035310145.1). Classification (NCBI taxonomy): domain Bacteria; kingdom Bacillati; phylum Chloroflexota; class Dehalococcoidia; species Dehalococcoidia bacterium. Next base: position 6,561 of record DATGEL010000064.1, on the reverse strand, counting down.
GGCGGCTGCGCCGGCGCAGCTCATTGAGAATGCGGTAGTGCGCGATCTGCAGCACCCAGCTGCGCACCGCGCCGCGCTGCGGGTCGTAGCTGCCCGCCGCCCGCCAGACGGAGAGCAGCACATCCTGCACGACCTCTTCCGCCGCCGGCCCGTCCAGCGAGCGCACGCCGATGCCGTAGATCAGCGGCGCGTAGCGGGCGTAAAGCGGGCCGAGCGCCTCCTGGTGGCCCGCCGCGAGCTGCCGCATCAGTTCCTCATCCGGCGTATCCGGACGCAAGGGAATGGGTCGCGCCGCGTTCATGCGTGTACTTCCTGTTGCCGCCAGGCGGCAGTCCGTGGCCGCATCAGCCGCCGACAATTATCGTGCCCTTCATGAAGGGATGGATCGAGCAGTGATAGCTGAATGTGCCCGGAGTTGTGAAGGTTTGGCTGACCGCGGCGCCGGCGGCAAGCTGCCGATCGGTGATGCCCTCCGCGTCCGGCGTGACCGTGTGCGTCACCGCATCTTTGTTCGTCCAGGTCACGGTCGCGCCGACCGGCACGCGCAGCGTCGCCGGCGCGAAGGCGAAGCCGCTGATCGTCACGGCCTGCTCCGCCCCGGCCCCGCCCGCCGCCGGAGCGGTGGCAGAGGGCGTAGCCGGGGCTGCTGTCGCCGGAGCGCTGGCGGACGCGGCCGGAGTGGTGAGCGCCGCGGCGGCGCCGGCGGACGGGACGGCTGTGGCGCCCGTGCCAGAGACGACGGCTGCAGCGGGCTGTGTGCTCGCCGGCTGGGCAGACGTCCCGGGCGCCGTCTTCGCGCCGTAGCCGTTGTTGCCGCTCGAACAGGCGGCGCCCGTGATCAGCAGCACCAGGCCCGCGGCGACAAGGAGCGGGGCGCGGTGAGCCGTACCCGTGGCCCATCTCCGTGTGCGTGTAATTGAGCAGGCAAGGAGTGAACGGAGCGAGCACCATCGAATGTGGCGAAGTTCGTACATCGGCTAGCGCTCCGCGTCCGAGGTCGAGGCGCGGAAGGCGACGGCGCAGGCGGTAACCAGCAGCAGCGCCGCGCCGCCGAGGCTGAGCAGCAGCGCGCGGTCCGTGCCGCGGCCCGCCTGACCGCCGCTGCCCGTGGCCGCCAGCGCGGTAACACCCTGGGCGGCGGGCGCCGGCACGACCACGATCTTACGCGGCGCATTCCCCACCGGAATCGTTGCCGTCACGCTGTCGTTCCCGAGGTTGACGACGGAGACGCTATTCGAGTTCTCGTTGGTCACGTAGGCGGTCTTGTTGTCCGGCGAGAGCGCGATCCAGTGCGGCATGTCGCCGACCTTGACCGCGGTGACGAGCGCGTTCTTCGCCGGGTCGAGCACGTCCAGCTCGCCCGGTCCCTGCGCCACGACGAGGCTCATGTCGCCGCCCGGCACGAAGAGCGGGTGATGCGGCGAAGCGCCGACGCCGATCTGGGCCGCGATCTTGTTCGTCGCGGGGTCCAGCACCTGCACCGCATCCGCACCGGCCAAAGTGAACTCGAGCTGCTTGCCGTCCGGGCTGAAGTTGAGGGCGCGCGGCGTCTTGTCCAGCGGCACGCTGCCGGTCTGCTTGCGGCTGGCGATGTCGAGAATCACCAGCGCCGTCTGGCCCTGGGTCTGTGAGGCGACGTAGGCGGTTCTGCCATCCGGCGTGATGGCGATGTTGTGCGGACTGCCCACCGGCGCCTGGCCGAGCACGGTGTTCGTGGCCGTATCGATGAAGACCACCTGGCCGGCGCCGAACACCGCGGCCAGCACCTGCCTGCCGTCCGGCGTGATCGCCAGGCCGTGCGGCATCGTGCCGACCTCGATCGTGGCCGTGATCGTATCGCTGGCCGTGTCGATGACGCTGACCTTGGAGTCGCCGTCGCTGCTCACATAGACGTGGCGGCCGTCCGGCGTGGCGACGATGCCGTGCGGCCCCGCGGGCACGGGGATCTTGCCGATCACCGCGTTGGTGGCCGTGTCCAGCACGGCCACGGTGTTGTCCTTGAAAATGCCGGCGTAGGCCTTCGGCCCCGCGGCCTGGGGCGGCGCGGCGGCGGCATGCGGCGCCGCCTGGCCGAAGGCGCCGAACAGCGCCAGGACAACACCAAAGAGCAAAGCCGGCACGGTGCTTCGCCGCAACCAGCGCCGCCCTGCTGTCGAACCATGTACGCGAGCCATCTGACTCGTCCCCCTGTTGAGCATTCGTGCGGGCCGCGCCGGCCTCCCGTGCGCGCCCGCCGATCTGTGGTACACCGGAGGCGGCGTCCTGGATGACGCGAGGATGATGAGTGTGCGGATTGGGATGGGCCGTATGCTGCCGAAGGACCGGGCGGCGGGGCGGACCCGTCCCGCACCGCCGAGGAAGCTGCCGGCACGATGCACAGTCGCTTTCTGACGATCGACTACCTGCGCGAGGGCACGCCGCGCCAGCAGGCGGCGCACGCGGCTATGGCGAGGCTCGGCGTACTCGAGCGGCTGGCCACGTACGCTCCCCTGCTTGCCGGCACGATTCCTCTCGATGTTGATACGCCGGACAGCGATCTCGACCTGCTCTGCCAGGTGCCGGAGCACGAGTTCGCCGCCTTCGAGGCGGTTGCCCGCGCCGCCTTCGGCCGTTGCGACGGTTTCGCGGTGCACCGGGCCGAACACCAGGAGCTGCCCAGCGCGATCGTGCGCTTCCGCGCCGAGGGCTTCGCCTTCGAGCTGTTCGGTCAGCCGCTGCCCGCCAGGCAGCAGCAGGGCTTCCGGCATTTGCTGGCCGAGGCGCGGCTGCTGGCTGCCGCGTCCAGCGAGGCAGGCCCGGCCATTCGCACCCTGAAGCTGGGGGGCTGAGGACGGAGCCGGCCTTCGCCGAGCAGTTCGCGCTGGCGGGCGATCCTTATGTCGAACTACGCCGGTTGGCCGACGCGCCCGAAGGGGAGATCGCGGGCATCGTCACGCGCGCGGCGGAGGTGCGGCGGACCTGCGTCTTCTGCGGCATCGTGGCCCGGCAGGCGCCCGCACATACGCTGCGCCGCGACGCACACACGCTCGCCTTCCTCGATTTGGACCAGCGCGATCCCGCGCGGCGCTGGCCGAGGAGTGCGCGGACCTGAACGCGCCCGCCGGTCTTCCGCAAGCCCCCGGAAGTTCGCTATAGTAGTATTGCGCTTATCTATCGTATGGCGATATATTGAAGGCGATGAATCCCTGGCCGTGGAGGCATGCCGTTGGCAACATCGACCCTGACCGACCCCGAAAACCGACGGATTGCCGCCTTCACGGCGCTGGGCATCGTGCTCGGCATCATCGGCGCCGTCGTCGCCTTCGTGCTCTACCGCCTGATCCTCTTCTTCACCAACGTCGCCTTCTTTCAAAAGTTCAGCTTCAATGTCGTCTATCCCAGCGACAACCACGTCGGTCTCTGGGTGATCGTGATTCCCGCCATCGGCGGCCTGATCGTCGGCATCATGGCCCGCTATGGCTCGGACCGCATCCGCGGCCACGGCATTCCCGAGGCGATGGAGGCGGTGCTGATCAACCGCAGCCGCGTGGCGCCCAAAGTCGCGATCTTAAAGCCGATCTCGGCCGCCATCGCCGTGGGCACGGGCGGGCCGTTCGGCGCCGAGGGGCCGATCATCCAGACCGGCGGCGGCATCGGCTCCGTGATCGGCCAGTGGCTGCATCTGACCGCGAGCGAGCGCAAGATCCTGCTCGGCTGCGGCGCGGCGGCGGGCATGGTCGGCATTTTCTACACGCCGATCACCGCCGTCGTGATCGTGCTCGAGCTGCTGCTGTTCGAGTTCCGTGCCCGCTCGCTGGTGCCGGTGATTATCGCCGCGGGCGTGGCGGCCGGGGCGCGGCACTATCTCATCGGCGACAACCTGATGTTCCCGCTCAACGAGAGCTACGGCAGCCCGTCGATTCTCTGGCTGTTCGCCGTGCTGGGCATCGTGGTCGGCGTGATCGCGGCGTACTTCAGCAAGGCGCTGTATTTCACCGAAGAGGCGTTCGAGAAGCTCGGCGAACTCGGCGTTCACTGGATGTGGTGGCCGGCGATCGGCGGCCTGATCCTGGGCGTGATCGCCTATTTCGAGCCCCGCGTGCTCGGCATGGGCTACAACACGATCGCCAATGTGATCCACGGCAAGCTCAGCACGGGCGACCTCGTGCCGCTGGCCGTCGGCAAGAGCGTGGCGCTGTGGGTCTCGCTCGGCTCCGGCACCTCCGGCGGCCTGCTGGCGCCGATGCTGCTGATCGGCGCTGCCACGGGCAGCATCTTCGGCTCGGTCGTGCACAGCATCGCCCCGGGCGCCTCGTTCAACGCGCACGTGGCCGCGATCGTGGCGATGAGCGCCCTCTTCGGCGCGGCGGCGCGGGCGCCCTTCACCGCCGTCGCCTTCGCCTTCGAACTGACCGGCGACAACAGCGCGATCATCCCGCTGATGATCGGCGGCGCCTGCGCCGACGTCACCTGCCGCTTCTTCCTCAGGGACTCGATCATGACCGAGCGGCTGGTGCGGCGCGGCCTGCGCGTGCCCTCAGACTACGAGGCCGACCCGTTGCGCGCGGTCAGCGTGGGCACGGCCATGACGACCGCCGTGAATGCCATCCCCGGCTCGATGCCGATCAAGGAAGTGGTGGCGCGCATGGACGCGCGCCAGCCCGACTTCGCGCACCAGGGCTTCCCGGTAATCGACGATCAGGGGCGGCTCACGGGCATTGTCACACGCAGCGATATCGCCACGGCCACGACAGCCGAGCCCGCCACGGCCGAGGCCTCGCTCGACGACCCGATCAGCCAGCTCAGCTCGACGGACCTGAGCGTCACTTACGCCGACGTGCCGCTCTCGCTGGCGCTGTCGCAAATGGTGCGCCGCAAAGTCGGCCGCTTGCCGGTGGTTGAGCGCGGCGACGAACGCCGGCTGGTTGGCTGGCTCTCCCGCAGCGACATCTTCCGCGCCCGTGAGCGCGCGGTCGAAGACGAAGAGGTGCGCGAGCGCGTGTTCACCACCGCGCTGTTCTTCCCGCGCCAGCGCCGTGCCCTGCGCGAGGCCGAAGCCGCCACTGCTGCCCTCACCCATGGCGATGGCAGGGAGAGAGAACGGGCCGGCGTGCCGCATCCCGGCACAGACGGCGTGACCGGCCTGGAGCCCGAGATCGGCGCCACGGCGCTGCGCACGCCGGACGGCCACGGCCGCAACGGCAGCGCCGGCGCCAGCGACGGCGAGCATGCGCCAGGCGACAAGGTGGCCCGCTAGACAGCGGGCCGGCCAACCCTTCGCTGCGGATTCCGCATCCTTCGCGAAAATGCATGCGGATCCGCGGTCCGCAAAGCGCCGGCATGATCTATATTCACGGCAGCGGCCCGTAGATGGTGCGCCCCGAGGCGTGGGGCCGCGCTGAGCCGCGCACACGCGCATGCGCGCTGGCATGCAGAGGAGGTGCCGATCGTGACGACGGCAACCGGATCGCACACCGAACAGACGCTGGAGGTGGCCGGCCGCAAGCTGCGGGTGCTGGAAGGGGGCGCCGGGGCGCCGCTGGTCGTCTTGCATCACTCCACCGGCAACCCCGGCTGGGTGCCGATCTTCGAGCGCCTGGCCGAGCGCTTCCGCACGATCGTTCCCGATCTGCCCGGCTACGGTCAGTCGGAGCGGCCGGAATGGGCGCGCGAGGCGCGCGACATCGCCATCCTCGTCAATCGCCTGCTGCAGAGGCTCAAGCTCGGCCCAATAACGCTGGTTGGCCTCGGTTTCGGCGGCTTCATCGCGGCCGAACTGGCGACCATGAACCAGCAGGCGCTGAGCGGCCTGGTGCTGATCGGCGCCGCGGGCCTGCAGCCGAACCAGGGGGAGATCCTCGACCAGATGCTGATCGACTATCACGAATACGTCGAGGCCGGCTTCCGTGACGGCGAGGCGTACCATCGCGCCCTCGGCGACGACCCGGTTGCCGCCTTCAAAGAGCTGTGGGACTTCAGCCGCGAGATGACGGCGAGGCTCGCCTGGCGGCCATACATGTTCAACCGCCGGCTCGCACCCCTGCTCGGCGAAGTCGACACCAGCACGCTCGTGATCTGGGGCGAGAAGGACGACGTGGTGCCCGTAAGCTGCGCCCACCAGTACGCGGCGGCGCTGCCCAACGCGACGCTCGAGATCGTGGCCGGCGCTGGTCACTGTGTGGAAATGGAAGAACCCGAGCGCATCGCGCAGCTGATCACCACGTTCGCGGGCAAGTAGAGCAGGCTCGTTCGACCGCATACGCGCCGGCGACGAGGCACCGCTTGCGGCGCCGCGCTGCAACGGAGGAGAGGAACAGCATGTTCATCGGCTACTTCACGGAGCGGCCCTATCAAGACCCCAACTCCGGCTACTTCGGCGCCACCGGCCGCGACATCACCGACCTCGCCATCTCCAACGGCACCTACGACCCGAAGCTGGGCGCGGAGCTGTACAACCGCTACCTGGACGAGAAGCTGTACGCCGAAGCCGTGGGCTTCGACGGGCTGATGCTCAACGAGCACCACTCCACCCCCTTCTGCATGGGCGGCGTGATGAACGTCGAGGCGGCGATCCTCGCCCGC
>DATGEL010000063.1 GCA_035310145.1 Dehalococcoidia bacterium | reverse complement strand
CGGAACCTGTCAACCTTGTTGAGACCACCCGTTGGGAAAATTAGCGGAGGATTCACTCTGGCATCGTCGTCACCTCCTCAGGCAGCGGGAACGGCGGATTGATCCAGGCAGCCGTCGGGATCGCGGGTGGGGTCGGTGGCTGCTGGACGAAGCGCTCGGGATGGGCCGCGTAGGCGGCGTCCAGGGTTTCGCGCCGGACGCGTTGCCGCCCCGCCGCCAGCCCGTAGTGGAGCGCCTCTGGCGTGTGCAGGCCGAGGCTGCTGTGATGATGTTCGCTGTTGTACCAGGGGAAGAACGTCTGGCAGAACGCCCGTGCCACCTCGACGGAGGCAAAGCGAGCGGGAAAGGCCGGCCGGTACTTCAGCGTCTTGAACTGGCTCTCGGAGTAGGGATTGTCGTTGGACACGTGGGGTCGGGAATGACTCTGCGTGATGCCCAAGTCTGCCAGCAAGCACGCCACCGGTTTGGAGGTCATCGCGGTGCCCCGGTCGGCGTGCAACGTGAGCGTGCCCGCGTCGATGCCCTGTTTGGCCGCAGTGGCGCCGATGAAGTCCTGCGCCAGTTCCGCCGTTTCGCGCAGCCCCACCATCCAGCCCACCACGTAGCGACTGAAGACGTCGAGGATCACGTACAGGTAGAAATAGGTCCATTTCGTCGGGCCCAGCAGCTTGGTGATGTCCCAGCTCCAGACCTCGTTGGGGCGCGTCGCCAGCAACTCCGGCCGGGTATAGGTGGGATGCCGCGCCTGGTCGCGGCGCTCGCGCGCTTCGCCGGCGGCGGCGAGCAGCCGATACATCGTGCGCTCCGAACACAGGTAGCTCCCTTCATCCAAGAGCGTGGCATAGACTTCGGCCGGCGCGGCATCCCGGAACCGCGCACTGTGCAGCACGTCCAGCACCGCGTGCTGTTCGGCTGGGCTGAGCGCCCGTGGTTGGTGCCCACCACCGCCGCCCCGCGTCCCCGTGGTGGGTCCCTGCTGCCGGTAGTAGCTGGCGCGGTTGACGCCCAGTGCCGCGCACGCCACCCGGATGCCCGTCGTGGCGGCGAGCGCCGTTACGGCGCTGGCGGTGGCTCCGGCAACGTCAGCCCCAACACCGCCGCCAAGTTTTTTTGGGCGGCAATGATCGCCTCGGCGACGGCGACACGGCGACGGAGCTGGCCGTTCTCCTGCTGCAGCCGTAGCACCTCGCCCGCAGCGGGATCAGCGGGCTTACGGCCACGCGGCTGCGCCAGCGCCTGGCGACCACCCGTGGCCCGCTGCTGGCGCCAGTGCGCCAGGTGCGAGTAGTACAAGCCTTCCCGCCGCAAGAGGGCGCCGACCTGGCGGGCTTCTGCACAGGCATCGGCTTCGGCCAGGATGCGCAGCTTGTAGTCCACCGTGAAGCGGCGGCGCGTGGGCCGCTCGCGGACCTCGGGATCCGGGCGTTCGGGAACTGCCGCCATCGGGGGACGGCCTTGAAGGGGGGAACGGTCTGCGGGGATTGGTTCGGCAACCATCAGGCGTTTCTCTCCCCGCCCTACACTAATTTCGAGACTTCGATTGTCTCACCTTAGGTTGGCAGAGAGGGATGCGCGCTGCGTCGCTGCAGCACAAGCGGGTTGTAGGTGACCTGGATAGTCGCTACCTCAGCACCCGTGCCAGCATCGGTCAGGCTCACGACAGCGGCATTCGGATCTAAAGTGACAATGAAGTTGCCGTCCCGATAGGCCGGTGAAACCGTGACATGCCAGCCATCACCACCCTGTGCGGCAGCTACACCCTCGGGGGCAAGACGCGTTCTGCCGCTGTGCCCGCCTGACCGACTGCTGGTTTGCCAAAGCAGCAGCCCCACGAGGCCAAGCCCCGCGCCGAGCAGCATCACCATGAGTGCGGCGAGGACTAGCGGGCGTCGTCCATCCCATCTCCGACCACGTCGCGCGGCTACGCCTATCGATGACATTGGGTACCCCCTTACCGCCAGACCGCTGTCAGTATGCCTCAAAGGAACGCTAAACCCGCCAGTCCACCGACACGCAACCGCTCATCGATGGCCTGGAGCCGGAGCATCAACACCCTCGGCTCCCATGCGTGAGCACGGGCAATGAGGATCAGTTGCAGGCCTCGTGTTAGCCCGTAAACGCCGCCGAGTACACAACCAGCGAAAGGGTCAGCCAGCCAGATCAGTATCGCGACCATCGCCCACAGTGCCCACGTGTTCACTCGCGTCAGCACCCCGACACCCAATTGCACGCCCCAGATGATGGCTGTCTTTGGCAATGAATTGCAGAGCATCGTTCCCGGGGCAACTTGTCGCTTCAGCCCCGCATAGCACCTGCGATCCGACACCAAGGCTTCCCGCGCCACGAGAGCCAACAGCATCCCCAAGACTATTTCTACCACTCGGGTGGTAGCTGACCAATCACCCACCACCACACAAATACAGGCGGCGCATAGGCCCATCGTTGCACCACCGGCCGCCGTCGCACCAGCAAATAGCCAAAGCACCCCGGTTGACTCCGTCTTGCGCACGGCAAGACACATGGTTCCCACCATGGACCATCCTCAGGCTGTCCACCAACTCTTGACTCCAGCCTCAACAGCGATGATTAGCGCCGCAATATACGCGATCCAACGGTTCAACACGATCCTCCCGTCACAACGTACGTGCAGTCATAATTACCGCTACACCAAGTATCTTGTGGACAGTTGTTCTTACACTGGTTTGTCGAGTTGGCGCATGGCGTGTATATCGTACAGCAATCGTAGTAGTAGTACCAAACTCGCAGTCCTGTGATATAGTATGCCCAATACGATGAGCCAGTAGAATCACCCGAAGGGCAGCTCGTGACGGTTCCGTCATAACAATGATCACAGGGCAAACCACACATACCTAGTTCGGCTGTTCCACTGCAGTATGTCTGTGCTAATGCCGACTTTGGTGTTACTTCCGCCAGCGAACGTGCCACCAGACCGATACCAACTGCACCGAAAACTACCTTACCGGTGCGCCTGATAAAGCTTCGGCGGATAGAGCGATTTGCTAGTCGCTGCAGGAGGTATTCGCCGCTCATTTCCAGCCTCCTACTGCCTGGCTATGCATGCTGCGAAGACAATTCTGAGTCCGATAGAATGAGCTCGCGTCGCATATCAACGTGTGACTCTACGGTCACTAAGCTTTCGAGATGTTCGAGACTATTAACAATGCCTATTGATCGTATTGTGTTAGCATTATCCAGTAATATCGCGTACGGTGTCATAGTCACACCTAGACGTTCGTGCAGCTCTTGAGAGACTGTGAATACCATACCGTGGCGTTTGAATCGGTTGATATAGTCTGCAACGTCGTTGTCATCGCTTGTTCTCTTAATGCCAACTACTGTTGTATTAATTACGCCTTTGTAGGCTTTTGCGAACACAACGAGTGACGGGAGTAGTGATTGGCAGATAGGGCATGTGGGCGAAGTGAACAGCAGAAGGTTACTGGTGGACTTCGAAGGTCGCGCATGGCGCTGTGTACCATCTATACCAACAACTGAAAAGGCGTCGATTACTGTACCAACCTCCGGACCATGTGCAGATGCCTTGGCATGAGGTGGTCCAGATCGCGCTAGCAATACACCGAGTTCTCTCGCTAGACCGAGAACTGCCGCTAAGAGAAGGATGTTAGCGAGCAATGATGTGATCACACCGGCTACGAGAAGAGCACTCACTACTTTGCCTCACAATAGTAACGATCAAGTCGGCTGATGTCCTGATGCACCAAGCGAAGAGAGCGTCCGATAGCTGTACCAATGAGGAGTTGAAGTGGTATAAACAAGGTAAAGAGCTGCTCTGGCAGCGATACCTCGCGAGGCGCAAGGGCTGGCCAGAACGAAGCACCGACCACCGCGATGCAGCCGGCGAGTAAAGCGAGCGACGCGACGCTGATGACATGCGGCCAGCTAACACGCTGGGTCGGCAACAGGCCGCCACAGCCGCAAGCGTCTGAAAGGCCGACCTTAGCCCATACAGCCAGCACGACGGCGAAACTTGCCAAGAGTCCACAGGCGGCGATCGCAGGGACGGGCGAGTCGATCGGCAAGAACAAGCCGATTCCGATGAGGAACTCGCTCAGGATTACCAGCCAGACGATGCGTCTAGCCACGCGCGCGGTAAAGGGAAGGCGACTGGTAAGCAGAGTGGCTAGCTGCGCTGGCTGCCAAGCTTTCTCCAGCCCTGCACTGATGAGTATCCACGCAAGACTGCCGCGGCCGAGGAGAATGACCAGAATCCCTATCATGGTTGGCCTCCCAGAGGCCGGGCAGGGCGGGGGCGCTGACGGCTACAGTCTGCAGGCAACCAGCAGCCCTGTCTGTAGTGAATGCCGTATGGCGATGTAGGTAATCCACCACAGAACCTGTGCGGAATTCCTGACAGCACCGCTGGAATACCATCCGCTCAGCCACCAAGGAGACATCGCCGCCAAGCAGCATCCACCAAATGCGGGCGGTTTCGAGAGTGCAGTTTCTCGCACAATCGCCCGACGTAGCTATCCACGGTGCTGGGTTGGATCTGAAGCGTGGTGGCGATGGCTTTGTCTGTTTCGCCGGCGGCCACCAGCGCGAGCACTTGCTGCTCGCGCGGCGTCAACGTCACTGACGGCTCCATGTCCTGCGGCCGCTCGAGGAGGGTCCGTGCCGCGAGTTGCACACGGACGCAGTTGGTAATGGCGCCGGCGCAGACGAAGATCCCGGTGCGCCGGGTGAACGCCAGCGCCTCGCACAAAAGCGGGATCGGTCGGTTCAGCTTGACCAGGTAGCCGCCCACGCCCAGCGCAGTCACCGCGGCCATGGTTTCCAAGCTGAAATACGCGCTGCGTAGGACGACTCGCGCGAGCGGAACGGATCCCACCACCTCGCCGGCCAAGCGCAGGTCCAAGCCCGTCTCGTCACTCGGATCGAGCAGCACCACGTCCGATCGCAGGGCGGCGGCTACGGCGGGCGGGCAGTCCTCGGGTGCGAAGACGCCGACGACGGCAAAGCGGCCATCCGCCTCCAGAAGGCGCCGGACCATCGCTTGTTGCGTCGGATCGGGGTCGAGCACCAACGCACGCATGCGACCGTCTTCGTCCATGCGGGCCATGGCACACTCCTCCTCTCTCCCTGCACCGCGGTTCTGACAGCAGCCGGCCCCTCGTCGCGGACAAACCGATGCTGGAAATACAATGCGTATAGAGATGAAGCCGTGATACAGTGGCCCGATTATGCGGCGTGCAGCGACGGTTGCCTAGCTGGAACAAGACGCCAGCGGTTGGCGCGTTTGGACACCGGTGCACGATCGTTGCCAGACCCAATGCCGCGATGCCTCAGGCGATGCCGCGCCGCACTGCCTCGGCACAGAGCTGCCCCACCGTCTGCGCGCCGAAGCGTTGCTGCAGCCGCTCACTGATACGCTGGACGTTGCGGGCGCTGATCTTCCTGCCTTCAGCAGTGAGCGCCGCGGCGATCGCCTTCACGCTCTGGCCGCCGACGAGTCCGCGCAGCAATTGCTGCTCCAGCGGGTTGAGGTCCGGCGTGGGGAGCTGCGGGCCGAGCAGCCGCGTGGCGACGAACTCAGTCCGCAGGGCCTCGACAATCGGCACGGCGACGACCACGACCTCTCCCGCGCCGGCCAGCGCCAGCATATCGCCCAGATCCGATGAGCCGATGGCTGCCTTCGGCAGGACATCACGCACCCCGAGCAGCAGCAGATCGCCGAAGGCAGTCGCCTCCCAGGACGCGGTGCAAACAACCACGCACGCCTGCGGAGCCATGCTTAGCAGCTGGCGCAGGTAGCGCAGATCGAGGCGTCCATCGCTCAGCGGGTCGACCACGATCAGATCAGGCCGTAGCGTATCCAGGGCAAAGCCGACACGCAGCTTGGCCTCGCCAACGATGGCAAAGCGCCCGTCGGCCTCCAGCAGGGTTCGCAGGAGCTGGCGCTGCCTCGCGTCGTCATCGAGGATCAGCGTCCTGAAGGGAGGGTCGCGGTGCGCAGCGGTCATGAGGGCGGCGATTCTGTTCGCGGCAGCGGCAAGTCAGCAGCGGTGCCGGGCAGCACAACGGCGTCACGCTAGAAAGAACGCGGTGCGCGCACGCATTGGCACGCGCTGAAGGACGGTACACAATCGGACAGGACGGGGGGAGATCCGACCGTCTGTCAGCGGACCCTGCGTGCCGTCCTGCGGTAGCCTCCGAATGCGTCGAAAACCAGCGTTAGTTTTACACCGACTACGATATCGCGCTCAGTGCGTGACTCCAGGAGCACAGCCGCTACGCTGGGCGGCATGCGCGACCATTCCCCGGTTGGCTCCGGCTATTGCGGCGTCGGAGTGGCCCCACACCTTGTGCCCGTGTGCCCGTTTCACCAAGAACCGCTGTGCGAGGCCTGCCACGCCGAGGTGCTGCGGTTCGTGACTGAGATGCAGGTACGCGGCCGTGGCCGCACCCGCGCCGGCGTGGGCAGCGTCAGAACTCAGCACCCCGACCACTCGTGTGGCCGTCGCCGTTACGCCAGCTAGCGCTGACGAAGCCGGGCCACGTACCGGCGAACGTGACGTTCGTGCATGCGTATGAGCCCCGCGGCGACCCATGGCGCAGAGTTGTTCGTGATTGCACGCGGTACATAGATGCCCTCTGCACTCGTTTGCAGTGCGCGCACCCACGCCCGCGCCTCGTAAGAGCTGCGGCAAAGGTTCGGCACGTTCTCATCGGTCAGATACTTCACGCACGGCCCTCGCTGCGCCGCGTAGCCGGTGGCCAGCGCCTGCTGCGAGTGGCCGTCGCGGGGGCAATCCGGCGGCGCCGGACGTGCTGTATCCTGAAGGCAGGCGGCGCGGGGCCGGGGATCAGCGGTACGAACAGGGCGATAGGGATCGGGCGATTCGCGGGATGATGGTGCAGCGAGGCCGGCATGAAGAGGTGCGGCGACGTACGCAGGCCGAGCGGCGGGCTGCATCACGGCAGCGAGTGATCGACGCCGCGATCGCGGTCATCGGCAGGATGGGGTACAACGGTACGACGCTGGCCGAGATCGGCCAGGTCGCCGGCTGCAGTCGCGGGCTGCCGCACCACTACTTCGGCTCCAAGCTGGAGCTGATGGGAGCCGTCGTCGCAGAGCTCAGCCGTCGATTCCAGGAGCGGGTGTTGCAGCCGCCGCCCGCCAGCCAACCGGGGCTGGACGCGGTGCTCGGCTTCGCTCAGGACTATCTCGGGTCGATTGCGGCGGCCGGACCCGAGCGGATGCGCACCGTCCACGTGCTGATGCTCGAGTCGCTCTCGGTGGCGCCGGAGCTGCGGCCGTTGGTGGCCGCAATGTCAGAAGCGCTTCGGGCCCAGATCCGCTCGCTTATCGACGCTGGCATCGCCGACGGCACGATCCGGCGGGACGCCGAGCCGGGGACGCAAGCGGTGCTGATCCTAGGTCTGCTGCGCGGCGCCGCGCTGCAGTGGATGGTTGATCCTGCCGGTATCGACCTCGATACAACACGCGGCGAGATCGCCGCCACGATCCGCGGCCGGCTCGCGCCCGACCGAATTCCAAGTGTGCTGTAGACCGGACGGCACGCTCGGCTCAGCTTCTGACGCCGACCCTGCAGTTCGCCCGCAAAGATACTTGCAGGGCGTTCAACAAACGGCCTACAATCGCGGCGCGTTGCCGTCGACCGGGTGCGGCGCGGCGCTGCGCGGCTCGAAGGGCACAGCCCGGCCTCATCCGGGGTCGTGGAGGTGACCGGGGACGGAGGAGCGAGACGATGTTGAGTGCGCAGGACAACGAGCTGCTCACGCAAACGGGCAAAGGCACGCCGATGGGCGAGCTGTTTCGCCGCTTCTGGCTGCCCGCGCTGCTGCCCGAGGAGCTGCCTGCGCCGGATTGCACGCCGGTGCGCTTCCGCATCCTGGGCGAAGACCTGGTCGCCTTCCGCGATACGAACGGCCGCATCGCGTTTGTGCAGGAGGCCTGTCCGCACCGCCGGGCGAGCCTGTTCTTCGCACGTAACGAAGAGTGCGGCCTGCGCTGCGTCTACCACGGCTGGAAGTTTGACGTGGCGGGCAACTGCGTCGAGATGCCCACCGAGCGGGCAGGCAGTGGCTTCAAAGAGAAGATCCACATCACCGCCTACCCCGGCGCCGACTGGGGCGGCATGATCTGGATCTACATGGGTCCGGCCGAGCGCCAGCCGCCGCTGCCGCTGTACGACTGGTGCGTGCGGCCAAACAACCCGCACCTGCGCGTGTGGAAGTGGATGCAGGAGGCCAACTACGCGCAGGGGCTGGAAGGCAACATCGACTCCGCGCACGTCACCTACCTGCACCGCTGGTTCGACCGGCCGATCCCCGGCGCGCGGCAGCAGATCCTGGACGGCGCTCCCGAGATCGAGGTGCAGGAGACGGACTTCGGCTTCGTCTACGGCGCGCGGCGCGACGTGGCCGACGGCCGCTACTACTGGCGTCTGACGCCGTTCGTGCTGCCGGTCTTCACCACGATCCCCGGACCGGCCGGCGGCCCCGGCGCCGGCTTCTTCGTGCTGCCGATGGACGACGAGCATAGCTGGTGGTGGACGATCACCAGCACGCCGCGCCCGCCGAGCACCACAAACGAGCCGCCATACATCGATCTGATTCCGGGCAGCTGGCGGCTGACGCGCAACAAGGATAACAACTACCTGATCGATCGAGAGATGCAGCGCTCCGTCAACTACACGGGACTGCCTACCAACCGCGTGCAGGACGCGGCGATGACCGACTCGATGGGTCCGATTGTGGACCGCAGCGACGAGCACCTGGGCAGCACGGACGTCGCCATCATCTTCATGCGCAAGCAGTTACTGCGCCTGGCGCAACGCCTCGACGACGGGGTCGAGCCAGAGCTGCCGCTGCATCCCGAACGGCACCGCGTCTGGCCGCTGGATACGATTAGCGACGAGCCGCGCATGGGGCCGATGTGGGACGCGCACTACGCGGAGTTCCAGGCGCAGTTCGCCGCCGAGCCGGCCACGGTGTAGGCGTTGCGCCGGCGCACGGACGGAGCGGAGCGTGCCGCGGCCCGCCCGTGCCGTTGAGCCACAGACGGCGCGCGTGCGCCATGGCAAGTCATCCGCGCAGGGAGCCGGTGGCCGGGAGTCGGGTGCGCTCGCCGCCACCCGGGCGAACGGCCGTCTAGTGGCCGGGCGGTGGGCCGAGCAGCTCAACGCGATACGCAGTGGCCAGCGCGGCTAACCGCGCGAAGTCAGGCGGACCGGCCTCCGCGGCGTCGATCGGTGCGCCCGCCTCGACGAAGAAGCGCTCAAGCCCGGCAGGCAGATTGAGCTGCAGCAGCCGTGCGGGCCGCTCACCGCCGACGGCGAAGTGGTGCGCCACACCTCGGGGCAAGAAGACGAAGCTGCCGGCGGTCGCAGCCCAATCCTGGTCGCCGCAGGTGAAGGTGGCCTCGCCTTCGAGCACGTAGAAGGCCTCGTCTTCGGCGTGGTGGATGTGGGGCGGGGCGGCGAAGCCCGGCGGCGCCACCTGTTCGATCAGGCCAAAGCCGCTGCCGGCGCCCGATGCCTTCAGCGTCATTTGCGTGCCGAGGAAGGCGAACGTTTCGCCTTCCTCACGCCGGAACGCGTACCCTGTTGCCCTGGGCGTAGAGTTCGAGGTATTCGAGATATTCGACGCGCTCATCGCCGCGTCCTTTCGCGCGTTCGGCTGCCGTGGCTCGGGTCGTGGCGAGCCAATTAGGAAGTAGTACTGACTATATAGCCAGTATACTTTACTATCTGTCAAGGGGGGAGATGGGCGTGCAGCAAACCCGGCGCGAGCGGCTACGCGACCTGGAGCGTCAGAACCTGTCGCAGTTGCTGCGCATGCCGTACCAGGCGTTCATCGCGGAGCTGCACGCCCGCCTGGCCGACGCCGGCTATCCCGATATCCGGCCCGCGCACGGCATCGTCTTTCAGCACCTGCGCGCCGAGGGGGTTCGGGTCACGGAGCTGGCCGAACGCGCCCAGCTCACCAAGCAGTACATCGGGACCCTGGTCGCAGATCTGCTTGCACGCGGCTATCTCGAACGGGTGCCCGACCCCGCCGACGGCCGGGCCAAGCTCGTGCGCATGACGGAGCGCGGCTGGGAGCTGACCCGTGTGGCGGAAGCGATCATCGCGGAGCTGGAAGCCGGCTGGGTCGAGCGCGTGGGGCCACAGCGCCTGAAACAGCTCCGCCATCGCCTCGAACATCTGATCCTCGCCCTCGACCACCGATTGCCCTGACTTGCCGGCGGCCGTGGCACCAGAGCGTACGCAGCGTCCCTAAGTTGAGCAGGCCCCACATGGCCACGCTTCACTCTTCGCCTTCCCTGGAGCGAATCGGGCACGGTGTATGCTGAAGACAGGCCGCGGTGAGCGGAGGGCAGACTATGGCGACCGAAATTGTGGACGAAGCCGAGCGCATGCGGCGCGTGCCGGGGATCATGTTCACCGGCGCACCGGGGCATCGCAAGGCGCGCATCATCGGGCACCGCATCGACGTCTGGTATATCATCCAGTGCTGCCGCGACGCCGGCGGCGACCGCGCGCGTTTGCCCGAATATCTGGAAACGCTGACGCCGGAGGAGATCGACGCCGGCCTGCGCTACTACGAGCTGTATCCCGAGGAGATCGACAAGCGGTTGGAAATCAACGCGAAGATCGCCGCCTATGCTGAAGCGCATCCGGGGCCGTTCTTTCCGCCGTTCCCTCAGGAATTGAATGACCTTCTTGATATGTAGTGGACGTAGTACGAGGGCACACCATCCGGGAGCTGTCGCTCAAACGCCAGGATTTGCGTCACCACATATGGCGCATCGTGCGTGCGCATCGACCACGTCGCGCAGATGACGCCAGCGTGACCGAGCACCTGCCGCTCGAATGCTCGCGTCAATTCTGGATAGTCTTTGACGTCCGACGTAAGCACGCAGCGCCCCTCGCGCCCGGCGTACGCCAACACCTCTTCATCTGGCCTACCCTGCAAGCCACACTCGTTGGCGGTGCGCACATCTACGCCGGCGCGGCGAAGCAACTCGGGCACAAGGTTCGGGACGTTCTCGTCGGTCAGCTATTTCACGCACCATCCCTGGCGGGTGGGAGTGGCGTTGTCTAGAGTGGGCGGAGCATGCGCTACGGCCGCGCCAGCACCGAGCGGCGGATCAGCAGCAGCGCGTTGGTGACGGCGCGTCGGCGGGCGGCGTCGCGGCCCTGCGCGAACTGGTAGCTGAGCACCGACGGCTCGCCGGCGCCGTCCGCGAAGCCGACGTGCATCGTGCCCACCGGCTTCCCTTCCTGCTCGTCCGGACCGGCCACGCCGGTGACGCTCACACCAAGGTCCGCGTGCAGCGCCTCGCGTACGGCGCTCGCCATCGCCTTCGCGCACTCGGGGCTGATTACGCCGAATTGGTCGATGATCTCGCGCGGCACGCCGAACTGCTCCTTCACCGCCGTCGCATAGCTGACGATGCCGCCCCTGAAGTAGGCCGATGAGCCGGGCGTGTTCGTGATCGTGGCGCTGAGCAGGCCGCCCGTGGCGGACTCCATCGCCGCCAGCGTCAGCCCGCGCTCTTTGAGGATTTTGCCGACGGCCGACTCGAACGACTCGTCGTCCACGCCCCAGACGGCGTTGCCGAGGATCGTGCGCAGATCGTGCTCGACCGGCTCGATCAGCGCCTCGGCCTGGCGCGGCGTCGGCGCCTTCGCCGTGACGCGCACGTGGATGCCGTCCACGCGCGAGTAGACGCCGATGCTGGGGTTCGTGTTTTGCAGCAGCGGGCTGATCATCTCATCCACGCTGCCTTCGCCGATCCCCGAGGTCTTGATCGTGCGCGAGACGATCACGGCGTTGGACGAACGGCCGCGCAGTTGCGGCTCGACCTCCTTCTCCCACATGCGCGTCATCTCGGCCGGCGGGCCGGGCATGGCAAGGATGATGCGGCCGTCCTTCTCCGCCCACCAGCCCGGCGCCGTACCGCGCGGGTTGGGGAGCACACGCGTAGAAGCCGTGAGCCAGGCCTGCTTCAGGTTGCGCTCGGGCATCGCGACGCCCCGCCCGGCGAACCACCTGCGCAGGTGGTCCTCCTGCTGGGCGTCGAGGTACGGTTCCTCGCCCAGCGTCTCGGCGATCGACTCGCGGGTCACGTCGTCTTCCGTCGGGCCGAGGCCGCCGGTGCAGACGATCAGCTCGGAGCGGCCCCACGCCTGCGTGAGCAGCTCCACCAGCCGGCCGCGGTTGTCGCCGACCTTCGACATCCAGTACAGATCGATGCCCAGCGCCGGCAGCCGCGAGGCGATGAACTGCGCGTTGGTGTCCAGGATCTCGCCGAGCAGGATCTCCGTGCCGATCGAGATGACCTCGGCCTTCATCGCCGCACCTCCTGCATCGTGTCGAGCCGAGCATAGGGACGCCCAATTGAGGCGGTCAACCGCGGCAAGCAGCGGAGGTGCCCAGCGCAGCCCGCCCAAACCACACCGAAGCTTCCCCTTGCCATTCCATAGCTTCCCCCTCCCTATTCCATGGAGAGGGGGGCGCGCGGGCAGCGTGGCGGTGCCGTAGTCGTATTCCATAGCTTCCCCCTCTCCATGGAATGGAGAGGGGGCCAGGGGGTGAGGCCACTCCTGCTATACTCCCTGAGCAGCGAGGCTACGTCGCCGCGGCTGATGCCGCGAACTCACACGCGGCTGGAGGTTGGATGAGCGAGCCGAGCGCGGCCACGGAACAGACGGCGGATTGGTCGCGCGGCGCTCCCACGCGGGCCGTGCCGCGCGATCTCGATCTGGCGGGCGTGGCCGCGCTGGCCGAGCGGCTGCGACAGAACATCGGCCGCGTGATCGTCGGCAAGGACGGCGTGATCGAGCTGGTGCTGGTGGCGCTGCTGAGCGAGGGGCACATCCTGCTCGAGGACGTGCCCGGCCTCGGCAAGACGATGCTGGCCAAGTCGGTCGCCCGCTCGCTCGGCTGTTCGTTCAAGCGCATCCAGTTCACGCCGGACCTGATCCCCACCGACATCACCGGCATCAATTTCTACAACCAGCGCAGCGGCGAGTTCGAGTTCCGCCCCGGCCCGATCACGGCACAGATCGTGCTGGCCGACGAGGTCAACCGCGCCACGCCGCGCACGCAGAGCGCCCTGCTCGAAGCGATGGAGGAGCGCCAGCTCACGGTCGAAGGCGTGACGCTGCGGCTGCCGGCGCCATTTTTGGTGATCGCCACGCAAAACCCGATCGAGCTGGAAGGCACCTTTCCGCTGCCCGAGGCGCAGCTCGACCGCTTTCTCCTGCGGCTCAAGCTCGGCTATCCCAGCGAGCGCGAGGAGCGCGCGATTCTGGATCGCTTCGAAGAGGAGAGCCCGCTGGGCGAGCTGCCCGTGGTGGCCACGGCGGAGGAGTTGATCGCCGGCGCCCACGCCGTCACGCGCGTGCACTGCGAGGGTATCGTGCGTGACTACATCGTGCACGTGGTGCAGGCCACGCGGGCGCACGCCGGCCTCGAGCTCGGCGCCAGCCCGCGCGCCAGCCTGGCGCTGTTCCGCGCGGCGCGCGCGCTGGCGGCGGTGCGCGGCCGCGCCTACGTGATTCCGGACGACGTGAAGGCGCTGACGCGGGCCGTGCTGCCGCACCGGCTGATCCTCTCCTCGTCGGCGCGGCTGCGCGGCCGCGACGCCGCCGGCATCGTCGCCGAGGTGCTGGATTCCGTGCCCGCGCCCGTGCTCGAATAGCGAACGAAGAGCCGACCGATGATGGTGCAGCGCCAGGCGCCGCCGCTGGCCGTGGCCACGGCCAACAACCGCGACGACTTCCGCCGCCTGGTGCGCAACGTCTGGGTGCTGACGGCGGTCGTGCTGCTGCTCGCCGGCATGGCCCTGCAGCGGCCGGTGCCGGCGGCGGTGGGCATGCTCGTGCTGCTTGCCGGCGCCGTGGCGATCGTCTGGAGCCGCCTTTCGCTGGAGCGGTTGACCTACGAGCGGCGCTGGTCGGCGACGCGGGCCTTCGTCGGCGAGGAGATCGAGGCGGTCTTCAGCGTGCGCAACGCCAAGGCGCTGCCGGTGCCCTGGTTTGAGGCGCGCGAGCTGGTGCCCGACCAGTTGCCGCCCGCTGGGGCGCACATCCTGCCCGCGGCCTGGCCCGGCGCCTTCTACTACACGCACACGACCTCGCTCGCCTGGTACGAGCGCGTGAGCTGGCGGCAGCGTTTCCTCTGCTCCGCGCGCGGCTACTATGAGGTCGGCCCCACGCGGCTGCGCGCCGGCGATATCTTCGGCTTCTTCCCGCGCGAGGCGCGGCTGGAGCTGCCCGAGCGCATCACCGTGCTGCCGCGGCTGGTGGAGCTGGGCGAGGTCGATCTGCCGGCGCGGCGGCCGTTCGGCGAGGCGAAGGGCGGCAACCGCATCTTCGAGGACCAGAGCCGCCTCGCCGGCGTGCGCGACTACCGCCCCGGCGACCCGCTCAAACGCATCGACTGGAAGGCGACGGCGCGGCGCGGCAGCTTGCAGTCACGCCTCTACGACCCCTCGGCCACGCTTACGCTGCTGATCACGCTGAGCGTCGATACCTTCGCCCACCCCTGGGAGGGCTACGACCCGCTCCTGCTGGAACGGGCGATCTCCACGGCGGCGAGCATCGCGGCGAGGGGCGAGGAGGAGCGCTTCGCCGTCGGCCTGATCGCCAATGCCAGCTTTCCCGGCGCCGACCGGCCGATCCGCGTCGCCGCCGGGAGAGACGAGGGCCAGCTCACGCGCCTGCTCGAAGCGCTGGCCATGGTCACGCCCTTCACGATCGTGCCGCCCGAGGAGCTGCTGGCGCGCGAACGGCGGCGGCTGCCCTTCGGCGCCAGCGTCGCGCTGGTCGCCGGCTACCTGACGCCCGCGCTGGCGCAGCAGCTCGACCGGCTGCGGCGCGACGGCCTGGCGGTGGCGATCTACTGGGTAGGAGACGAGCCGCCGCGCCAGGCGCCCCGCGGCGTCGCCGTATACGACCTTTCGGCGCGGCTGCGCGCCTTCGAGCGCGAAGACCCGCTGGTCTACGGCGGCGAGACTGCCGGCGCCCGCCGCCTCGTACGCCGGGCGATATAACATATAACAACATATAGCCATTAACCATGAGGATGGGGGGCCAATGAGCCGGCGGCTGGTGCTCGTCCTCTCGTTCCTGCTTATGGAGTCGCTGGCGCTGTTCGTCGTGGGCGCCGTGCTCAGCGGCGCCTCCGGCGGCGAGGGCATGCTCTTTCCCGCCTACTTCGCGGCGGAGGCGGGCGGCTTCTTCCTGGTGCGTGGCCTGCTGCGCTTCGACCTGTCGCATCGCGCGCTCGTGATCGCCGGCGGCGTGCTCTCGATCGTCTGCCTGGTCACGATCGGCGGGTTGGCCTTCGATCCCACCGCCTTTCCGCCCGGCTGGGCCGGCGTCTTCCGCTTCCTGGGCAACCCCGGCGACACGGCCAACGCGGCCGGCCCCACCGCCGTTTACGGCAGCGCCTTCCTGTTGATCGCCTGGGGGCGCGGCGTCATGCTCTCGCAGGAGCGGCTGGAGCGGGCGCAGGCGTTGCGCTCGTTTTCGCTCGGTCTGGGCGCTCTCGTACTCGGCCTGCTCGCCGGCCAGGACTCGCGGGCGCGCGGCGCCGTGAACGCCGCCTCGATCCCGCTGGTGGCCTTCGGCCTGCTGACGCTGGCGCTGCTGCACCTGCGCGAGGCGCGCCCGGACGGCGTCGATGCGTTGCGCGGCCCCTGGCTGCTGATCACGGCCGGCACGATTGCGGTCCTGGCGCTCGCGGGCGCGGCGATCGGCGTGCTGCCGCTCGGCCCGGCCGGCTGGCTCTACGACCACGCGATCGAGCCGGTGCTGGCCCTGGGTCTGCTGCTCGTCTCCTGGGCGCTGATCGTGATCGCCTATCCCTTCGCCTGGTTGATCGCGCAGTTCCTCTATCGCATCTTCGGCAACATCAAGTTCACGCCGCCCAAGCCCGCAGACGTGAACACGGACGACAGCTCGCAACTGCTGAAGAACGGCGCACAGCACGGCACCTCGGCGCTCCTCCTGGTGCTGTTCAAGCTCGTCTTCGTGCTGCTGCTGGTGGCGCTGCTCAGCTACCTGGCCTATCGCCTGTTCTACCGCCTGCACCGCGCCCCGGCGGACGACGAAGAGCGAGAGGCGCTGGCGCACGAAGGCAGCCTGCGCGGCGATCTGGCCGCCCTCTTCCGCCGCCTGCTGCCACGACGCGAGCATCCCGCGGCGCCGCCCGAGCCGCCCTTGCCCGCGAACCTGCTACGCGTGCGCCGGCTCTATCTCCGCATGCTCGAACGGGCGAGCCACCGCGGTCACCCGCGCCCGCCGCCGGCGACACCGGACGAGTTCGAGCCGGAACTGTCGCAGACGCTCGCCTCATCCGCGTCGGCCGCGCTCACCCACGCTTTCGTCGAGGCCCGCTACGGCCGTACCGCGCCGGACGAGGCCGGCCTGCACGAGCTGGAGCGCGAGGCGGAGCGGCTGGGTTGAGCGCGGTCGGAGGCCCTCAACCTGTCCGGACGCTCTCGGCGGAAGCTCCGCGGCGGGCGCGAACCCGTGGCCAGGCGCCGGCCTCTGCCGCCTGCGGATGGTCCTGCATTTGACCGTACCGGCCAGAACCGGTGTGATCCCCATGCCGCGCCCGCGCCTGGCGGCTGTCGCGGCTGGGCTGCGGCTCAATGGGAAACGATCAGCGTGAGACGCGTATTCATGGGGCGGACAAGGCTCGCACTCCTGGCGATCGCGGCGCTGGCGATCTTCGCGGCCGCGCAGACGCGGGCGCAGCACGCGCTGGCGGTGACGTACGCGCCGGGTTGGAACCTCGTCTCCGGTCCGGAAGGGTCGCACCTGGTCGGCGCCGAAGGCGACATTTTCACCATGCAGCCCGGCGACGCCGACTACGAGGCGTTTCCCGCCGACACCCCGTTGAGCGGCGGCTTCGGCTACTGGGCCTACTTTCCGCAGGGCGGCTCCCTCGAGGCGACGATCGGCGTCGCGGAGTACTCGGTTACGCTCGTGCCCGGCCAGTGGACGCTGGTCGGCAACCCGAACTCGAAGGCGAGCGTCACGCTCTCCGGCGACTTCACGGCGCTGATCTTCGTGCCGGAGGACGGCTACGTGAGCGTGAGCTCGATCCCGGTGGGCGCCGGCGCCTGGGTGCTCGGCGCCGGCCAGCTCACACTCAGCGCGCCGGCCGGCGCCGTGCCGGTGGTGAAACCGCTCTCCGTCACCGCCTTCGTCGATCCGGTCGAGACGACGACGAGCTACCTCGCGCCCGGCACGCTGGTGCTGCAGATCGACGTGCAGCGCAACGGCCTGCCCGTGCAGGGCGCCACGGTTTCCGGCTCGGTGGCCGTGGGCGGCGATGCGTCCAGCATGTCGTTCGGGCCGGACGTGCTGCGCGGCCAGACGGGCGAGAGGCTGCGCTTTCCCACGCCGGCGCTGCCGATCGGCACGCAAGTGCTGATCCACGTCGACGCGACGTTGGACGGCGTCAGCGCCTCCACCGACACGTTCTTCGCCGTCACCAGTACGGGGCGCTGAGCGCGATGCGCCGGATTCGCGCGGGCTGGAGTTGAGCGGCGGAAAACGATGCTGTACGTCGGGCTGTTTCGGGTCGATCGGGCCAAGGACCTGGAGTTTTGGGCGGTGCTCTGGCAGGGGCAACCGCCGCCGGCCGATTTCGATCTGGTGGCTGCCTACAACCTGCTTACCGATCTGCGCGTGATCGTCTTCCGCGCGGAATCGCTCGCCACGCTTCGCTGGCTCGACCGGCTCAACCTCGTCGGCCACTTCGAGGCGCACCCGACGCTGGACCAGACCGAGGGCTACCGCGCCGCCTTCGCCCGCGATCTGGCGCAGTTCGATGGCTTTCTCAGCGCCCGGAATGCGCCGCGCCCCGCGATCGACGGCGCCGTCGATTTCCGCCGCCGGGCGATGGCCGCGCCGTCGCTCTGGGCGGCGCTGCGTCTCGGCCGCGCCGAGCTGGAGCGGGAACCCGGCGCCGCCGGCTCGGCATAGCACCCGGCTTCCGGCCGGCTCGGCGGCGTGCCGCGCCTGCGGAATTGGAGTACGCTGTCCGCATCGTTGGCGGTGCTTGTGCGGCCGGAGCTGCGAGATGGCGGCGATTGCCCGGCGGTCGGCGCTGCCGCGCGCCGCGCGGCATGGCCCATGCGGTCTGCTGCTGCTCGCTGCCGCGCTCGGCCTGCTGGGCGCCGCCCGGCTGCCCGCCGCGCAGGCCGCCGCTCCCGACGATCCGGCCGCCGTCTATCAGCGCTACGTGGCCGCGATCAACACCGGCGACGGCGCCGCGGCGCTGGCGTTGCTCAGCGATGATGTGTTCATCTCCGGCACCGTCCTCTGCCCCGAGTATCAGCCGTGCACAGGCATGGAGGCCGCCCGCCGCGAGGTGCAGTTCGCGATCACCCTGCACGCGCGGGCGACGGCGGGCGAGCAGCGCACCAGCGGCACGTTGCTGCACGCGCGCCTGGAACTGCGCGACGACGAAAGCCGCAGCTACTACCTGGTGAGCGTGGTGGCGCACGGCGGCCAGATCGCCGCCTACGTACAGCAACCCGATCCCGATCCGCCGATGGACAGCTACATCGCGTTCGTGCGCCGCGGCTCGCACGCGCCCTCCGCGCGGCCGGAGCTGGCCGGCGGCCCGCGACGCCAGACGGATGTGGCCGCGTCGTTGCTGGCGCTGCTCGGCGTGGCGCTGGGCGGCCTGATCGTTGCCGGCGCGTGGCTGGGGAAGCGGACGCTGTGAGACGCCTCCGCTGGCCGGCGCTGCTGCTGGCGCTGCTGTCGCTGAGCTGCGCCCCCAGCGTACCGCGAGCGGCGAAGCGCAGTGCCGCGCGGCCGGCCGGACGGGATGCGGCCGTCACGCCGACTCCCGCCGGGCACATCGTGCATCCGCCCGCACGCAACCGCGCCGCCATGGCCTACGACGCGGCGCGCGACAAGGTCGTGCTGTTCGGCGGTCTCGATGCCACCGGGATCTTCCTGGACGACACCTGGACCTGGGATAACGGCTGGGTGCAGCGGCGCAGCGCCGAAAGCCCGTCGTACCGTTACGACGCGGCGATGGCCTACGACGAAGCGCGCCAGGTGGTGGTGCTCTTCGGCGGCTGCTGCGACGGCCTCGACAACAACGGTCTGAGCGATACCTGGATCTGGGACGGCGCCCAGTGGACGGAGGCGCATCCGCCGGCCAGTCCGCCGGCGCGCAGCCAGGCGGCGATGGCCTACGACCCCCGCTCGCGCCTGGTGCTGCTCTTCGGCGGCGAAGTCCTGCCCGGCAACGATTCCAGCGACGATCTCTGGGGATGGGATGGCGCAACCTGGCGCCGGCTCACGCCGGAGAGCGGTCCATCGCCGCGCGTCTATGCCGGCCTCGTCCGCAATGTGCACGGCGACGGGTTGCTGCTGTTCGGCGGCTACCGCGCCCCGGCGCCGCCGAACGATACCTGGTTCTGGGATGGCGCCGGCACGGTTTGGAAGCAGCTCAGCCCCGCGGCCAGCCCGCCGGCGCGCTACAATCCCGTGCTGGCCGAGGATGCCGCCCGCGGTGAAGTTGTGCTGTTCGGCGGCGAGTATCTCGGCCGGCCGCTCGCCGACACGTGGATCTGGAACGGCGTCGATTGGAACCAGCGCCTGCTGGTGCGCGGTCCACCGCCGCGACAGGACGCCTCGATCGCCTACGCCGCCGCACAACGGCAGGTGCTGCTCTTCGGCGGCTTCGGCGCCACGCGCCGGCTCGATGACACGTGGCTGTGGGATGGCGCCTCCTGGACGGAATGGTGAGCCGCGCCTACCCTCGCCGCGGCCGGCCCTCTTTTCTCATCTCGCTTGCCCTCGCCCACTCCTGGGTGAGGGGCTATCCAGCAGACCTTGATGGAGAGGAGGCCGGTTAACCGTTCGTCGATCGGACGGCTCGGCGCTGGATCGCCCTTCCCCCAGGATTGGGGGAAGGGAAGGGGATGAGGGCCGACGGGCAGCTCAGTCGCCCACGCGCGTGATGCGCAACTCGCGGTCGAAGGCGCGGCGGCAGGCGCGGGCCAGCCCTTCCTCCCACTCGTCGGCGATCAGCGGCACGTCGGGCGGCAGCACCACCAGCAGCGCGCCCGGCGGCGCCAGCACGCTGAGCGGTGTCTCCGCATCCACGCCAAAGCGGCGCAGCCAGCGCGCCAGGCCCAGCGCCAGCGCCATCGACTCGAAGGCGGCGCCCTCGGCCGGCGGTCCGAAGCCGCGGGCCGGCTCGATGCGGCTGCCCGCCTGCGCGGCGATCAGCTGGCCGATCTGCACCGCCTCGCGCTGGGTGTAGCCGTTCAAATCGCCGTTGGTGAGCAGGTAGAAGGCGTGCTCGGGCCAGCGGTAGAGGGAGATCGCGCGGCCCGCGTCGCACAGCGCCGCCGCGGCGGACAGCAAGTCGCGTTCTGCCGCGGAGACGGACGCCACCGGCGCCAGCTTCTCCAGCAAGCGCAGCGCCAGCGGCTCGACGCCGTCGCTGGGATGCGGGCCGCGCAGCCCGGCGTAGAGCGGCGCCGCGCGGCCCGCCTCGTCGAGTGGGTCGAGGCTCTCATGCGTGAAGTCGCGCAGGGCGCCGGTGACGTAGCGCTCGCGGAAGGCCTCGATGCCGGCGCGGCGCACGTCGCGGATCACCGGCGAGCGGTGGTGCACGCGGAACGCCTCGTAGGCCAGCCCCTCGCGCAGCCCTTGCCCACAGACCAGCAGCGAGCGCGCCCCCGTGGCCTGCAGCACGCCCTGCACGATCAGCGCCCCGGCGGCGACGATCTCGGCCCGCTCGGGGGCGAGGCCGGCCACACGCCGCCGCTGTTGGGCCGTCTGGCCGGCGAGCAGCCGCGCCAGGTCGCGCTGGCGCGAGGCATCGATCGCGTAGCCGTGCAGGCGCAGCGACGGCGCGCCGGAAGCCTTGCGCACGAGCTTGGCCAGGGCGCGGATCGTGCCGCCCGCGCCGGCGAGCGTCTCGCCCGTGGCCAGCTTGCGTACGCCGGCCTCGCGCAGCGCCGACTCCACATGCTGCCGCAGCGCCGCCGCCTCGCCCGGCGCAGGTGGGTCGCCGCGCAGGAAGCGCTCGTGCAGCCGCAGGGCGCCCAGCGGCAGCGAAACGGCGCGCTCCAGGGCGTGGCCACGCACGAAGGACAGTTCCAGGCTGCCGCCGCCGAGATCGAAGACCAGGCCGTCGTACACGGGCAGGCTGTTCGCCGCCGCGAGGTAGCCGTAGAACGCCTCTTGCTCGCCGCTGAGCACGGCGATCGGCACGCCGCTCTCGCGTTGCAGCTCGGCCGCCACCTCGGCCCCGTTGGCCGCGTCGCGCAGGGCGCTGGTGCCCACGGCCAGCAGCCGCTCGACGCCGAAGCGCTCGGCCGCCACGCGAAAGGCGCGCAGCGCCACCAGCGCCCGATCGATCGCCGGCCGGCCGATGGCGCCGCTCTGCTGCAGGCCCTCGGCCAGCCGCAGCGAGACCTGCGCCTCGTCCACGATCAGGGGAATGCCGTGCACCTGGCGCAGGCAGAGGATCAGGCGGCCGGTGTTGGAGCCGAGGTCGATCACGCCCAGGCGCGTCAGCCGCGCGGGAGGATGCTCCGTCACGCGGTCAGTGTAGCATCGGGCGCGCGCCGGCACCGTGACCCGCAGGCGGGCACGGTGCCGGGCTGAACCTGGCGGAACACGCCGCTGTTAGTTGCCGTCGATCCAGAAGGACGACACCGCCGATAGCCCGCTCGACTCGCCGGTGATCGTCACCGTCCACAGGCCCGAGCTCAGGCTGTCCAGCCAGTCGCTGGGGCGGAAGAAGAAGGCGCCGGTGCCGTCATCCTGGGCGGAGGTAAGCCAGGTCGAGTAGCCGGAGACGGTGACCGCCTGGCCGCTGGGATCGGTGAAGGCCATGTAGACCGCTTCGTCGGACTGGAAGCCGCTGAACTCCACCAGCCGTTGGTCGCTCGCCTGGCCGTGGAACGGGCTGAAGCTGACAATGCCGACGACCTGGGCATGAACCGCGGCCGGCGCATGGCTGGTGACGGCCGGCAGAGCGCCAAGCGCCAGCAGGGGAGCGATCGCCAGGGGCAGCAGGCGGGAGAAACGGGACATCTCGATACCTCGCTCTTCACGGGCCGACGTCTGTCGGCGTTTTGCGGTGCGGCGCCGGGCAGCGCCGGTTCCTGCCACAAGTAACGAACGGATCGGCGCCCTGTTGCTGGCGCCAGCGGCAATAACAGTCACGATTCGGCAACAACCGTGACACAGCGATGTCACAGCCCGCCTCAGGCCGGGGCCTGCGCCCGCCTGCCCGCTGCCTGGCCAGGATGGCAGGCGCCCCGCTTCGGTGTGCAACCCGTGTGCATGGTTGGTCCCTGGATTGCCGATCTGCCAATCGCCGATCGATCGCGATCTGGCCCGGCGCCTGGGTGCGCCGGCAGCGCTGCAGGCGGCGGCGACGTGTGCCTATTTGTGCCTATTAATGGAACGTGGCGTCCGCGGCAGATCGGCGCGGCTACGCCGTCGCCGCCGTCTGCGCGTGAGCCGGAGCGGCGGTTGGCCGAGGAACGATTTGGATACAACGCCGCGGCCGTTCCCACAGCGGCGTAACTTCCCGCGCCGGAAGGCGATTCTTAAGGTGACGGCCTGCACGGCGCAGGCGAGCAACCCGCGGCCGGAGGATTCCGGCTGGTGAGGTCAATATGCACGCATTGCGATGGCTTCGAGGCAAAGAACCTTGCAACCGCGGCGGGCGCGACGGCGAACGCGGTCAGTCGCTGGTGCTGTGGGCACTGGCCCTGGTCGCGATCGTGGGCATGGCGGGCCTGACGCTCGACGGCAGCAACACGGTGGAGAACCGCCGCAAGCTGCAGAACGCCGCCGACGCCGCCGCCTTCGCCGGCGCCTACGACCTGCCGGTGAGCAACACCCAGGCGACGACGGATTCGGTGCAGTGGCTGACGAAGAACAACTTCGGCAGCGCGAGCGACAGCGTCGTGACCAACGCGGTCAGCTCGACGAACTTCACCAATGACACGATCACCGTCTCGCTCAAGCGCAACGTGCCCTTCTCGCTGGCGAGGGTGCTGGGGATCACCAGCGCCAACGTGACGGCCACGGCCAAAGTCGTGATCGGCGGCGCCAGCGAGTTCACCTACTGTCCCGGCAGCGGCAATAGCTGCAGCGGCAGCTTTTTCCCGTACACGGTCTGGAACAATAGAGTCGATACCAATTTGCCGCATCAGGTGAACGATATCGTCACCTATCGTTCCACGAGCTGGATCGCCGAGAACGTCTACCAATACCGCACCAACCCGGCCTGGAATACGAACGCGAACGACTTCAAAGGCTTCCTTTGCTTCATCCCGCCGGGCTGCGACTACACCGTTGTTCTCGGCGAAAACCGGACAAAAGGTGGCAACCGCTGCGGCCAGGAGCCGGTAAGCCAGCTTCAGGCGATTCAGAAGAGCGGATCGCCGTACATCGTCTTGCCGATCACCGACGCCTCCTCCGGCAGCGGCGACAACCAGGTGCTGCACGTCATCGGCTTCGTCACGCTGGACATCAGCGTCGACACCACCGGGCTGCCAAACGGCTGTCCCAACGACTTCACCGGCAAGATCATCAAGTTCACCAGCACAGAAGGCACCTTCCAGTCGGGCGACCCGCAGCCGCCCACGTACGCGCAGTGCGGCACCGGCATCGGCACCTGCACTCCGCACCTGGTGCAGTAGCGGCCAGAAGTGCAGCAGCCGGCCGCTGGGGCTAAAGCGAACGGGTGGAACGGTCGATGCTTAGCGGTAGTCCCGGCAGCGCCCATGAGTCGCAGAGCGAGCACAAGGATAACGTCGATGCTCTGGCCCACTGCCCGCTGGCGTCCGCCCAGCCGCCGCGCCGGCCGCGCCCTGCGGGAGGGCGGCCAGGCGATGGTCGAGTTCTCGCTGGTGATCACGCTGATGCTGGTGCTGATCTTCGGCCTGATCGACTTTGGCCGCGCCTATATCTGCTACGTCGAGGTCAGCAACGCCGCGCGCGAGGGTGCCCGGCTGGGCGTCACCCACGCGACGACTTCCGCGATCCAGGCGCAGGCCAAGAGCACGGCCGGCCCCTTCGGCGATGCGAACTTCAGCGCGAACGTCAGCTACGTGACCTCGCCGGGCCTCGATTCGCAGGTGCAGGTGGACACCTCCTACAACCTCTCCTTCATCACGCCGCTGGGCGGTCTGGTCAAGCTGCTGACCGGCGGCACGATCGCCACCGGCCCCTGGGTCATCTCATCCACGTCCCGGATGCACATGGAGTGATGTGGCGATGACCGTGCATCGGACGGGAAGCGAGAGGCGTTGGACGGCGCGCAGGCTGCCGGCAGCCGTGCGCCGCCTGCAAGCGCAGCGCGGGCAGGCGTTCGTCGAGTTCGCGCTGGTGCTCACGATCACCTGTGTGCTGCTGTTCGGCGCCGTGGACTTCGGCCGCGCCTACACCTGCTGGGTCGACGGCACCAACGGCGCCCGTGAGGGCGCGCGCCTGGCGATCGGCGGCGCCAACCAATCTACGTCGGAGGATCGCGCGGTCGCCTCGGCCGGCACCTGCTTCGGCGTGACGCCGACGGCCACTTCCAGCAACGTGGGCGGCAGCAGCGGCTCCGATGTGGCGATGACGGTCCAGTATTCGCTGCCCTTCGCCACGCCGGTGAACTCGCTGGTCAAGCTGTTGCCCGGCGCCCCGAACTGGGGCAGCAGCATGACGATCACGGCCACTGCGCATATGCGCATCGAGTAGCAGCGCGGGTATGGCAGCGGCCAGCACCCGGCACAAGAGGGGGGAACTTCATGGCGACCACGTGGCCCGCACAGCGCGCAAAGGCATCGGGCAGCCGCCGGGTACTGATCATCTCGGTGGTCTTCGGCTTGCTCAGCGCCTTCCTCGTCTGGCGCTTGCTGAGCAGCGCCGGCGCCAGCAGCACCGGCGGCACACTGGTGCCCGTCATCGTCGCGCGGCAGGATATTCCGGCGCGTACGGTTGTGACCGACGGTATGGTCACCGTGAAGCAGGTGCCGTCCAGCCTGCGCCTCGCCACCGCCTACACCGACAGCAAGCCGCTGGTGGGCAAGGCGACGAAGGCCGCGATCGGCGCCGGCGAGCAGGTGCTCACGGCGCGCATCGCCGCCGATCCGAAGGAACTCGGCTTCACCGGCACCGTGCCGCCCGGCCTGCGCGCCGCCTCGATCCAGGTGACGGAAGTCGCGAGCGTCGGCGGCCTGGTGCAGCCGGGCGATCTCGTGGATGTGATCGGCGTGTTCCAGGTCAATGACAACGGCACGAGCGGGGCGCCGCTGGGCAAATCCGACGCCAGCAAGCCCACGCATATGATCGCCGCCACGATCCTGCAGAGCGCCACGGTACTGGCGGTCGCACAGGCGAGCGAGAACGGCTCCACGCAGCCGTCGAGCGGCAAAGTCGCGGCCGGCAAGACGCAGGCCGAGGCGAAGACCGTGACGCTGGCCGTTTCGCCGCAGGACGCCGAGCGCCTGGCCCTGGCCGACACGATCGGCTCGCTGCGCCTCTCCGCGCACCGCTTCGACGAGTCGGACGGCCAGTCGATCAACTGCATCGAGAACTCGGGCCAGTCGCTGATCCAGGCGCTGGGCCTCGCCTGCGGCGTGCCGCTGCCGGTGCCGGTGGCCTCGCCGAAGCCGGCCGCTGGGCCGCAGCCGGCCGCCTCCCCGGCTCCTTCGCCGGCCGCTTCGCACTAGCGCACGGGTTCGAGCAGCACCGCAGCCCGCGAGCCGCCCAGCATAGGGCGGCTCGCGGGTTTTGTCCTGCCGGCGGCGCCCGGTGTGGCCCACGCGGCAGAGGCGATGCGGCTCGCACCCGGTCCGCGCGAGGGCGGCCGGCGCGGTCGCTCGTTTCCTGCCGCTGTTATATGGTTACCGCAGTTCTGCTGCGGGAGCGCCCGGATGGCTCGTCGCGTCGCCCTCTTCTTCGGCAGCCGCTCCGTCGAGCACGGTGTCTCCGTGGTTACGGCGCGCACGATCTGGGAGGCGCTGCGCGCCGCGAGCTGCGAGACGCTGCCGCTCTACATCGCGCAGGACGGCGCCTGGTGGCTGGGCCATGACTTTCTGGAGACGCAGAGCTTCGGCCAGGAGCTGTTCAACAACGTCGATCGCTGGGCGCGGGCCTTCACCGGCCAGGCCGCGGAAGTCACCCTTTTGCCGCGTCCGCAGGCCGGCGGGCCACGCCTGCTGACCGCGCCCGGCAGCCGCCACGCCGAGACGCCGTTCGACGTCGCCTTCCTCGCCACGCACGGCACCAACGGCGAGGACGGCACGCTGCAGGGGCTGTTCGAGCTGGCTGGCGTGCCCTACACCGGCTCCGACGTGGCCGCCTCGGCCGCCGGCATGGACAAGACGCTGATGAAGCGCGTCTTCGCCGGCGCCGGCTTCCGCCAGCAGCGCGCGATCACGGTCACGCGCGAGCAGTGGGAGGAAGACTCGCCCGCGGTGATCGCGCGGATCGAGGCCGAGCTGCGCTATCCGCTGTTCGTCAAGCCGAACGGCCTCGGCTCCAGCAAGGGCGTGAACCCGGCGCCGGACGAGGACCAGCTCTTCCTGGCGATGGGCGTGGCCGCCGAGGTAGACGAGCGCATTATCGTCGAGGAGGCCGTGGAGGCGGCGACCGAGATCAACGTGGCCGTGCTGGGCTACCGCGAGCAGGTGCAGGCTTCGCTCTGCGAGCAGCCCGCTGGCGGCGACTGGCAGGACTATGGCAAGAAGTACCTTTCGGGCGGCGCCAAGCTGTTCGGCTCGGTGGCCGGCGTCGGGCGCAAAGTGCCCGCCGAGATCCCCGACGCGCTGGCCGAGGAGATCCGCGCCCAGGCGAAGCGGGCCTTCGTCGCGCTTGGCTGCGCCGGCGCCGCGCGGGTCGATTTCCTGCTCGACGGCGAGGGGAACGTCATCCTCAACGAGGTCAATACGATTCCCGGCGCCCTCTCGCTGGAGCTGTGGCGGCTCTCCGGGCTCGATCCGGCCAGCGTGGTGACGCACTGCCTCGAGATCGCCGAGCGCCGCCACGCCGAGCGCGGCCGCAACAACCGCCATATGAGCGCGATCTGAGCGCCGTTGCCGCCCCCGTGGGATGATAGGGCCGGCGTCGCGGCGCAGCATGCGTTCACGATCGCGCTGCGCGTGAACGCAGATCGGTGGAGAAGCCGTGTCCGAGTTTCAGCCGGTCCTCTTCCAGATCATCAACACGCCCGAGCAGCTCAAGGCGCTCGCCGACCCGCTGCGCAACCGCGTGCTCAGCATTCTCTGCGAGCGCGAGGCGACCAACCAGCAGGTGGCGACGGCGCTGGGCGAGCCGCACGCCAAGGTGCTGCACCACGTGCGCTATTTGCTGGACGCCGGGCTGATCGTGCTGGTGGACCAGCGCATCAAGGGCGGCAACGTCGAGAAGTATTACCGCGGCGTCGCGCGCTGGTTCGGCGTACGCGCCGGGCCGGACCTGCTGCCCGCCGTCACCGCCGGCGAGTTCGAGGCGCTGAGCCAGGAGGTGATCGCCAGCGTGGCGCGTTTCACCGAGGCGGGCGAGCGGCCGAACTGGGAGGGGCGGCACGCGCGCCTGCCGCGCGAGCGGGTCGACGAGTTCCACCGGCGGCTGCTGGCGCTGATCGCGGAGTACTGGGGCGGTCCGCGCGCCGCCGACCCGGACAACGACGCCGTGCCGCCCCAGGAAGACCCCGACGCGCCAATGTGGGCCTTCGCCAGCGTGATCTACCGTGACCCAACGGACCCGGCGCTGCACGAGGAGCCGGGTCCGCCGGACCTGGCTTCGGCCGGCGTCGACGCGGCGCCTTCGCCGCGGAGGGAGCGCATAGTCAGGGGCGAACGACGGTCCGGCGGGCGATCCGGCTCCGCCAGGGAGCTGGAACAGATGGCGGCCGCGCCGGGAGATGAACGCTTGGCCGCTCACCCCGGTTCGGGCGCAAAGCGCTCCCTGCGCGGTGGCAGCGGGAAGCCGCGCCGCCGGCAACGTCGCCCCGGTGCGGCGAGGCCGGAGTGAAGGCCGGGGCAGGTGTGGCATGGGCTGGCACGTGACGCCCGATGCCGGTACAGACGCCGCGCGGGCGCTGCTCAACCGCGACCGCGCCTGGAACGGCTACGCGCTCGCCGACCTGGAGCAGCCCTTCCGGCAGTACAGCCGCTTCGCCCTGGCCGCGCGTGAGGGCGAGACGCCTTCCGCCGGCTGCCTGGCGCTGCAACACCCGGCGATCACGGTGATCGTCCCGCAAGGCGAAGGCGAGGGCGTGGCCGCCATCTTTGCCACGATCGCCGGCGATCTGCCGCGCGGCGCCGAGCTGTCCGTTCGAGCCGGGCATCGGCAGATCGTCGAGCGCTATTACGCGCCGCGACCCGGCCTGCACGAGATGCTGCGCATGCACACGGACGCCGCCGCCTTCCACCCGCCGGTTGCCAGCCCGCCACGGCCGCGTGCGCTCGGCCGGGCCGATGCGGCGGCGCTGTTCGACCTCTACGCCGGCTACGACGAAAACGTCTTCCGCGAAGAGCTGCTGGACGGCGGTTGCTTCTTCGGCGTGGAAGCGGATGGGCGGCTGCTGGCGGCCGGCGGCACGCACGTCGTCTGTCCAGGAGAGGGCGCGGGCGCCGTGGGCAACATCTTCACCCGGCCGGAGGCGCGCGGCCGCGGCCTCGCCCGCGCCGTGACGGCCGCGGTGACGGCGGCGCTGCTGGCGAAGGGGTGTCGCGACGTGGTGCTGAACGTGCGCGCCGACAACGCACCCGCCATCCATGTCTACGCCGCGCTCGGCTACCGCGAGCACTGCCGCTTCTGGGAAGGCTGGGCGGAGCGGCGGCCGCTGGGCTGAGCGCGCTCAGGCGGGCGGCGCGCCGAGGCCGAGGCGCGCCGCGAAGGCCGCGGCCTCGCTGCGCCGGTTCATGCCCAGCTTTTCGAGGATGTGGCTGACGTGGTTGCGCGCCGTGACTTCGGAGAGCACGAGCTGCTCCGCGATCTCGCGGTTGGTGCGGCCCTGCGCCACGAGCGCCAGCACCTCGCGCTCGCGCGGCGAAAGCTGCGCCAGCTCGGCGTTCTCCTCCTGCCTGGCGAGCTGCACCAGCCGCTCCGTGACCTTGCGCGTGACGGCCGGGTCAAGCAGCGACTGCCCCGCCGCCACGGCGCGCACGGCGCGCAGCACCTCGGCGCGGCCGGTGTTCTTCAACAAGAAGCCGGAGGCGCCGGCCATCAGCGCCGCCAGCACCGACTCCTCCGTGCCGAACGAGGTCAGCATCAGCACCGCCGCGCTCGGCAGCCGCTCCTTCAGCTCGCGGCAGGCTGCGATGCCGTCCATCGCGCCCATCCGGATGTCCATCAGCACCACGTCGGGCTGCAGCGAGGGCGCCAGCGCGACTGCCGTCTGCCCGTCGGCTGCCTCGCCGGCGACGCGGATGTCCGGCTCCAGCTCCAGCATCGCCCGCAGGCCGATGCGCACGACCTCGTGGTCGTCAACCAGCAGCACGCGGATCGGCGGCATCGCTACGCTCCTGGGGGATCGGTGGTATGTTCGATCCGTACGGTACGGTGACGGTGAGCGTGGTGCCGGCGCCGGGGCGCGAGGCGAGCAGGATACCGCCGCCCACGCGCGCCGCCCGCGCCTGCATGTTCTTCAAGCCGTAGCCGCGCGCTGCCGGCTCCCCGGCGTCGAAGCCGGCGCCGCTGTCGGCGATCTGCAGGTCGAGCGCCCTGGCGCCGTAGCGGAGGCGCAACGTGACGGCGCCGGCCCGCGCGTGCTTGAACACGTTCGCCAGCCCCTCCTGCAGCACGCGGTAGACCTCGCCGACCGTGGCCGGCGGGAGGGTACGCTCCTCGCCCTCGACCGTGACCTGCGCCGGAATGCCGGTGATGGCGGTGAATTCACGCGCCTGGTTCTGCACCAACGCGGTCAGGCTCTGCTCGCCGGCCATCACGCCGGCCAGGTCGAAGAGCAGGTTGCGCGTTTCCAGCAGCGTGCCTTTGGCGAGGCGCACCAGCGCCTCTAGCCGCTCAGCCAGCGCGGCATCGTGCGTCTCGCGCTCGATCAGCGCCGCCGTCTCCAGCCCCAGCGAGAGCATGTAGACGTTCTGCGAGATGCCGTCGTGCACCTCGCGCGAGAGCCGGGCGCGTTCCTCCTGCGCGACGCGCTCCAGCTCCAGCGCCCGCTTCTCCAGCGCCAGCACTTGCTCGCGGCGCTCGGTCTCGGCGGCCACGGCGCGCTCGCGCCGCTCGCGTTCGAGGCGCACGATCAGGTTGGCGATCAGCACCGAGGCGGCCATTGTCGCCAGGCGCAGCTCCATCGTCTTCTGGTCGGTCACGCTGCCCGGGTGGAAGGTGCCGCGCGCCAGGCAGGAGACGACGAAGTAGGCCGCCGCCGTGGTTGCGCCGTAGAGCACGCCCCAGCGGCCGGGAAAGACCAGGGCGAAGGCGAGCAGCGCCGGGTAGTACAGGATGTAGGCCGAGCTGGTGAAGCCGTCGGCCAGAACGATCGCCGCCGTGATCGCGGCCGCGTCGTAGACGCTGACCAGCACGGCGAGGCCGAGGCCCACCGGCCGGCCGCGCTTCAGCGCCAGGTGCAGCCAGGCGTTGAGCGCGATCGAGCCCGCGATCAGCAGGTTGATCCCCGTCTGCGCGATCGGGCCGCTGCCGGGGTGGTAGTCCTGCGCGACCAGCGCGGCGAGCAGGAGGAACCAGCGCGCCGTCACCAGGATGGCGAGGCTGGCGCGGCGTTCGCTGTCCAGGGGGCGGCGCAGCGCGGCGATCACGTGTTTGATAGTACCGCAGCGCGCCATGCAGCGGCGTCGGGCCGGCTGCCGTTTGCGCCGATCGAGTATGGCGGCCTACCGCGCCGGAGGGGTTGGCGCGAGCCCAAATGCGCGTACGCTCGATGCAGCGACGGCCCCGCCGGCGAGAGGAGCAGGACATGGGTACGAAGAGCGATCTGCGGATCGGCAGCGAGGTGTACGGCGCCGACGGCAAGCTGGGCGAGGTGCACCGCGTGATCGTGGATGCGCAAAGCGGGCACGTCACGGATCTGGTCGTGAAGCACGGCTTCCTCTTCGGCAATGAGCGCATCGTGCCGCTGAGCTGTGTGACGAAGGTCGAGGAAGGCGCCGTCTATCTCGACGCGGACAAGCAGGCGTTTGAGCGCTTCAACGGCTTCACCGACGACCGCTACCGCGCCCCCGATCCGGATTACGTCGGCCCGCCCGGCTTCAACAACACCGAGTTTCTGCTGGATGCGATCACGGCGATCGGCGTGGCGTCTTACGGCCAGGTCGAACCGCCGTTGGGCTACCCCGGCGGCGAGCAGATCTCGCCGGACGACCTGCAGCGCGCGGCGATCCGCGCGGGCAGCGATGTGCTGGACGCCGACGGCGAGAAGATCGGCGAGGTCGGTGAGCTGAGCCTCGACCAGGACGGCGGCGCGCCGCATCACCTCACGCTGAAGCGCGGCCTGTTGTTCAAGAACGAGGTGGATCTGCCGGTCGCCTGGGTGCAGGAGATCGGGGACAAGGGCGTGCTGCTGAACGTGACGAAGGCGGAGCTTGAACAGCGGCTGGCGCGCCAGGCGTAGCGGGCGGCGGCCGTAGCGGCGGACCCTCGTTCCCCCCATCCCCTTTCCCCCAATCTCTGACATCGCGCGGAGCGCGATTTGGGATGAGGGAAAGGGGCGATCCGGCGGAGCGGGCAGCGGACGGCGTCGGGTTAACCGATCACGAAACGGATCGCCCGACGCTCGATCGCCCCTCGCCCAGGATTGGGAGAGGGGGACGGGGGTGAGGGCCGAAGGGCTGCGCTTGACAGCCCGCCGCAGCCGTTGTATTCTACCGATGAGTTAATTAACCAGATGGTTGATTCGGCATGCCGGTGGACCCCCTCGATACCACCTTCGCGGCGCTCGCCGATCCGACGCGGCGCGCGATCCTGGCACAGCTCGCCGGCGGCGAGGCGTCGGTGACCGCGCTGGCCGCGCCCTTCGCCATGAGCCTGCCCGCCGTCTCCAAGCACCTGAAGGTGCTGGAGCGCGCCGGCCTGATCACGCGCGGGCGCGCGGCGCAGTGGCGGCCCTGCCGGCTGGAGGCAGCGCCGCTCAAGGACGTGGCCGACTGGGTGGAGCAGTACCGCCGTTACTGGGAAGCGAGCTTCGACCGTTTGCACGACTATCTGCGCAGCGTGCAGAGCGACCAGACCAGGGAGCAACCCGATGACCGAACGCACGAGCAGCACTGACGCGGCCGCGCCCGAGCTGACGATCACCCGTGTCTTCGCCGCGCCGCGCGAACTGGTCTTCAAAGCGTGGACGGAGCTTGAGCGCCTGCGGCAGTGGTGGGGACCGCAAGGCTTCACCTGGGTGACCGGCACGCTCGATCTGCGGCCGGGCGGCGTCTTCCACTACGGCATGCGCGCCCCGGACGGCGCCGATCTGTGGGGCAAGTTTGTCTACCGCGAAGTCACGCCGCCGGAGCGGCTCGCCTTCGTCAGCGCCTTCTCTGATGCGGCGGGCAACACGGTGCGCGCGCCGTTCAGCGCCACCTGGCCGCTGGAGATCTTGAATGTGCTGAGCTTCGCCGAGCAGGAGGGCCGCACCACGCTCACCATGCAGGGCTACACCGTCAACGCCACGGAGGCGGAGCGCAAGACGTTTGCGGAGTGGCGCGACTCGGTGCAGCAGGGCTTTGCCGGCACGTTCGCCCAGCTCGACGCCCACCTGGCGGCGGCGTGAACCTCGCCTCAACATCAGTTATCTATGTCGTGAGAACGTTCGCAACCGCGAGATCCGCGGCGCATCGGCGGACACTGCCGCCCCGCCGCACAGCGAGACACGGGCCGCCGCGGCCCGGCCGCAGGAGGGAAATCATGGGCAAGCTGGTCGTAACCGAGTTCGTGACCCTGGACGGCGTGATGGAAGATCCGGGCGGGGCCGAAAAGAGCCGGTATGGGGGCTGGAGCCTCCGCTTCTTCAGCGATGAGGCGGCGAAGTTCAAGTTCGATGAGCTGTCTGCCAGCGACGCGCAGCTGCTGGGGCGCAAGACCTACGAGGGCTTCGCCGCGGCCTGGCCGTCGATGCAGGACGAGTTCGCCGACCGCATGAACGGCATGCCCAAGTACGTCGTCTCGACCACGCTGCAGAAGGCCGAGTGGAACAACTCGCAGATCATCCGGGACAACGTCGTCGAACAGATCACGCGGCTGAAGCGGCAACCGGGCAGGGATCTGCTCGTGGCCGGCAGCCGCACGCTGGTGCAGACGCTGATGCAGCACGGCCTCGTGGATGAGTTCCGGCTGCTGGTGCATCCGATCGTGCTGGGCGACGGCCTGCGTCTCTTCGGCGATACCGGCGGGGCGAAGACGATGAACCTGGTCGAGTGCAAGCCGTTCAGCTCGGGCGTCGTTGCCCTCACCTACGCGGCCGGCGCAGGGTCTGCCGAATAAGCGCGCCGTGCCCGCCCGGCCCGGTTAGAGCTTCGCCGGGCGGGCACGGCGACCGCCGCTTCTGCCGCTGCTGATCGGAGGCGGAAAACGATGTGTCGCAACATCAGGACGCTGTTCAACTTCGAGCCGCCGGCGAGCGACGACGAGCTTCACGCCGCGGCGCTGCAATTCGTGCGCAAGATCACCGGCTTCAACAAGCCGTCGCAGGCGAACGCCGCCGCCTTCGACACGGCGGTCGAGCAGATCGCGCGGATCTCCGGGGAACTGCTGGGCGCCCTCGCTTCCACGGCCGCGCCGAAAGACCGGCAGGCGGAAGCGGCCAGGGCAAAGGCCCGCTCCGCCCAGCGCTTCGGCCGCTGAAGCGGTGTTATCCGCTCTCGTGCGCGGCGAGGGCGGGTGAGCGCGGCAGCCGGGCACGGCCGCCGCGCCAGATCAGCAGGCGCAGGATCGCGGAGAGCACGATGGCCCCCCAGAGATAGCCGCCGAGCACGTCGCTCGGCCAGTGGGCGCCGACGTCGATGCGGGCGAAGCCCATCAGCAGCACGATGCCAAGGCAGCACGCCCGCACAGAGAGGCGCAACCAGCGCGGCAGCGGCAGCACGGCGACGAGCGCCGCCAGCGCCCCGTACAACATCAGCGATGTGAACACGTGGCCGCTGGGGAAGCTGTAGCCGGTCGCGCGTTCGTGCACCGCGACGAGGGCAGGTGCCGGCCGCGGCCGCTGCGCCACCTCCTTCAGCACCGTGACCAGCGACCACATGGCGGTGCTGAACTGCAGCGCCAGGCAGGCGACGAAGCGGCGCGTGAGCAGGAAGACCATCGTTGCCAGCAGCATGATCGCCGCCGGCGCCAGGCCGTTGCCCAGGAGGTTTTCCAGGCGCACGAGCGCGTCTTCGCCCGGCCACTCCAGCGCCTGCAGCGCCACGGCCAGGCGCACATCGCCGGGAAAGTGCGCGGTCGCGCGCGCCGCAAGCGTGAGTGCAATCGCCACGCCGCAGGCGCCGAGCCACAACGGCCAGAACCAGCGCTCTGCCTTGCGCGCCACCACTACGCTCTGAACTGCCACGCCAGTCTGCCCCGGTGGAGCGAGGAGACCATCTCCCGTAGCGTAACGATCCCGGCCGTCGCAGATGTTAACCCGCCACTTCGCCCTACGCCCTACGCACCCCGTCACTGGTACTGGTCCGGCAGGTCGTTTTCGAAGAGCACGGCATCGCCGGGGCGCGCGTGGCCGCGCAGCCAGCCCTGCGCCTCGCCCAGGTGCGCACAGGCGATCGCACACGCCGCGGCCATGCCGGTGGTCAGCGCCCCCTCGCGCACCCAGCGGCCCGGCGCCTGCCCGACGACGAGGATGACGTCGCAGACCTTCGCCGCGTGGGCGCCGAACTCGCGGTTGCGCTCCGCCTCCACCGGCCCCAGCTCCACAATGCCCGGCGTCACCAGGAAGCGCCGCTCCGCCGGCAGCTCGGCCAGCAGCTCCAGTGCCGCGTGCGCGCCGTTCACGTTCGCGCTGTAGGCATCGTCGATCACGGTGAGGCCATCGCTCTCCTTGACCACGAGCCGGTGCTCGACCGGCTGCGCCGTGGCCAGGCGAGCGGCAGCGCTCTTCAGCTCGACGCCGAAGGCGCGACCGATGGCGAGCGCGATCAGCAGGTTGGGGATCAGGTGCCGGCCCAGCAGGCGCGTGCGCACCGTGACGCTCTGCTCGCCGTCCGTCACGTCGAAGCGCATCAGCTTCGGCGTCAGCGCGACGTTCGAGACACGCAGATCGGAAGGTGGCTGGTGCGTTTCAGCGCCGGCGCGGACGACGGTGACGTGCACGGTCTTGTTGGCCAGCGCCGCGCAGTAGGCGTTGTCGATGTTGAACACGGCCGTGCCGCCGGGCCGCGTCTCCTCCACGATCTCGTACTTGGTCTTGATCGTGTTCTCGATCGAGCCCATCCGCTCTAAATGCTGCTCGTTAATGCCGGTGATCGCGCTGACCTCGGGCGGCCCGACGAAGCGGCAGAGGTCGCGGATGTTGCCCGGCTCGTAAGCGCCCATCTCCACGACGAAGACCTCGTGGTCGTCGCGCAGATCGTCGTTGATCGTGCGCGTGATGCCGAGCGGCGTGTTGAAGCTGCGCGGCGTCTTCAGCACGCGGTAGCGCGACTCCAGCACCGTGGCGACCAGTTCCTTGGTCGTCGTCTTGCCGTAGCTGCCGGTGATCGCGACGATGCGCGGATTCACGGCGCGCAGCCGCGCCCGCGCCTCCTCGCGGTAACGGCGGCGGTTCGCCGCTTCCACGGGCCAGGCGAGCAGGTTTGCGCTCACGGCCACGAGCGGCCCCGCGGCCACGCACAGCCAGACGAGCACCGGCACGATCAGCAGCGCCATGCGTCCCGGCACGCCCAGCGCCCAGCCGAGCAGCATCGCCAGCGCCGCCAGCAGCAGGGCCGCGACGCCGGCCGCGCCGAACAGTCGCCGCACACGCATCGTGAAGGCGAGCGGCTTCTTCGCCGGCGGCTCGGTGGCGATCAGCGGCGCGATCGGGCCCGAAGCCCCCGCCAGCACGGCGAGCACGACGGCGCCGCCCACGGCGTTCGCCGCCAGGGCCACGGCGAAGGCGGCCAGCATCAGCGTGGCGACGGCGAGCGAACCCGGCGCGTACTCACGCCACCAGCTCCGCGCCGCCCAGCGCAGTGTGCGGCCGTTTTCGTATTCTTCGAGCTGCAGGATCTGCACGGCGCGCCGCAGCCGCCGCCAGGCCCACCAGCCCCACGGCGCGGCCACGAGCACGCCCAGTGCGAGCGCCAGCCAGCCGTTCATGCCGCGCCCTCGCCGGCCTGCTGCAGGAAGGCGCGCATTTCGCTCGCCACGCGCTCCGGCTGGTCGATGAAGGGATGGTGCCCGGCGCCCGGCAGCACGACGAGGCGCGCGTGCGGAATCAACCGCGCCGAACGCCGTCCCAGCTCCAGCGGCGTCTCGCGGTCGCGGTCGCCCCAGATCAGCAGCGTCGGCGCCTGGATGCGCGGCAAGAGCGGCTGCAGGTCCTCGGCCAGCACGCGTGCGAGCGTGGGCCGCATCGCCCCGGCCGCCCGATAGTCGGGCGAGGCGTATTTCTCCGAGAGGGCGCGGGCGCGTTCCGGGCCGCTTTCGCCCAGGAGGCCGGTGCGGGCCGCGCGATGCGCCGTGCGCAGCAGCAGGCGGGTGCGCCAGCGCCGCAGCTTCACCGGGAGCGGCAGCCGTTCGCGCAGGCCGGCGCTGGCGCAGAGCACGAGGCGGTCGACGCGCTGCGGCCGCGTGGCGGCGAGATACGAGGCGATGCGCCCGCCGTGCGAGTGGCCGAAGAGATCCATCCGCTCCAGCTTGAGCTTGTCCATAAGCTGCGCCAGCCATTCGGCATGGCGGGCCACGTCCCAGCCTTCGGCTTCCTTCGGCGTCTCGCTGCGGCCGAAGCCGGGCAGGTCGGGCACGATGCAGTCGTGCGTGTCGCCGAGCGCCCGCGCCAGACCGTCAAGCGTACCTGAGCTGTTGCCCCAGCCGTGCAGCAGCACGAGCGGGCTGCCCGTGCCCGCGCGGCTATAATTGACCCGCAGCCCGGCGGCCAGCGCTAGCGGCATGAGCGGCTCCCGCGCCGGCAGCCGGGAGCCGGCAGTCGGCAGTCGGGGTCTGTGCGAAGCGGCCTGCGCGTGCGGGACGCCGCACCAAGACCGTAGGAGCGCACGGCGTGCGCCCTTCGCGC
This sequence comes from Dehalococcoidia bacterium, assembly GCA_035310145.1. NCBI lineage: Bacteria > Bacillati > Chloroflexota > Dehalococcoidia > Dehalococcoidia bacterium. Next base: position 18,631 of record DATGEL010000063.1, on the reverse strand, counting down.
CACGGGCGCGACAAGCATGGTCCGCCAACCGATCGGCGTCGGGCACGGCGAAGTCACAGAGTCACATGCCGGCGGCTGGCCCCGCCGAGAGCGCACACCGTGCGCCCCTTCACGAATTGAACTCGCGGGAGCGTACTGACCCATGATCGACCTCGACGATCTGCTGCGGGCCACGGCGGCGCAGGGCGGCGCGCTGGCCGGCCGCGCCTTCGCCCGCGAATTCGCCGCCTTCGCCCACGACAGCCGCACCATCTCGCCCGGCGAGCTGTTCGTGGCGCTGCGCAGCCCCACCGGCGACGGTCATCAGTTCATCGACGACGCGGTGGCCCGCGGCGCCGCCGGCGTGCTCTGCGAGCGGCTGCCGGAGCGACGTGACGGCTGGGCCGCCGCCGGGGTCACGGTCGTGCGCGTCGCGGACACGCGCGCCGCGCTACGCGACTTCGCCGCCGATCGCCTGCGCTCGCTGCGCCCTTACAGGATCGCCGTCGTCGGGGCGGTGGGCAAGAGCAGCACCCGTGCCGCGCTGCTGCGGGCGCTCGGCGCGCCCGCAGGCGGGCCGGAACTCTTCAGCAACGGCAACCGCAACGACGAGCTGGGCCTGCCGCTGGCGCTGGGCGAGCTGGCGCCGGGTCAGCGCACGGCGGTGCTGGAGCTGGCCGCGGCCTCCGGCGCCGAGCTGATCCGCCTGGGCGACCTGGTGCAGCCGGACGCGATCGTGCTCACCAGCGGCGCCCCGCCCGCGGCCGAAGATGCGCCCAGTATCGCCCTGCGCGACGGTCTCGCCGGCCTGCTCGACGCGCTGCCGCCCGGCGGTCTGCTGGCGCTCAACGACGACGACCCGTACCTCGCGCGGCTCGTGGCTGAGGCGGGTGACGCCGCGCCGCGCCGGCTGCTGCGCTACGGCCTCGGCGCCGGCGCCGACCTGGCCGGAACCGTGATCGAGGAATCGTCGGCTGGCACCACGCTGGCGCTGCGGCACGGCGAGCAGACGGCTCGCCTGCGCTTGCAGGCGCCCGGCCGTGGTGCGGTCTCCGCGGTGCTGGCGGCGGCGGCGCTGGCGATCGGCTCCGGCCACGGGCTGGCCGAGATCGCCGCCCGCCTCAATGGGCTGCCGCCGGAGCCGGGCCGCCTCGCCCCACTGGCCGGCCGCGGCGGTCTGACCGTGCTGGACGATACGTTCTCCGCGAGTGCCGCCTCGCTGGCGCTGGCGCTGGAGACGCTGGCGCTCTTCCCGCGGCCGCACCGCGCGGTGCTCGGCCAGATCGCCGGCGTGCGCCACGCCGCGGACCTCGACGCGGAAACGCTGCAACGCTTGCTCGTCCTCGACCGCCTTGTGCTGCAGGGCCGCGAGCTGGCGGCGCTGGGCCGCGAGCTGCGCGCCCGCGCGGCCGCGCCGGAGCGTGTCGTGCTGACCTACGGTGCGCGGGACAGCGCGGACGCGGCGGGGCCTCACCCCCCGGCCCCCTCTCCAGGTCATTCCATCGCGCTCCGCGCGATCTCAGATGGAGAGAGGGAGGCCGCGGTTGGAGACTGGGTGCGGGGGGCCGCTCCGGCAACGGTGCTGGTGAAGGGGACAGACGCGGCGCGGATGGAGCGGGTGGTCGAGCTGCTCGTGCCGGAGGGCGGCGCACGGCTGGTGCGCCAGGACGAGGGCTGGCAGCGGCGCACGTACGTGCCCGGCGAGCGGCCGACCTGGGTGGAGGTCGACCTCGACGCGATCCGGCAGAATTTGCTGGCGATCCGCGCGGCGGCGGCGCCGGCCGAGGTGATGGCCGTGCTCAAGGCCGACGCCTACGGCCACGGCGCCCGCTGGGTGGCGCGCACGGCAGTGCTCAACGGCGCGGCCATGCTCGGCGTCGCCAGCCTGAACGAGGCGCTGGAGCTGCGCGCCGACGGCATCGGCGCCCCGATCCTGATCCTCGGCTACGCGCCGCCCTGGCAAGCGCGCGACCTCGCCTTCTCCGACATCCGCGCAACGGTCTTCTCGTTGCCGGTGGCCGAGCATTTCTCGCGCGTGGCACGCGACCTGGGCCGCGAGATCGCCGTGCACATCAAGGTCGATACGGGCATGACGCGGCTCGGCGTGCTGCCGGCCGACGTGCCCGCCTTCGTGGACACGGTGGCCGCGCTGCCGGGGCTGCGGCTCGAAGGCATCTTCAGCCACCTGGCAACCTCCGACACGGACCTACCCTTCGCCATGGAGCAGGGCGAGCGCTTCGAGGCCGTGCTGCGCGGGCTGGAGCGGCGCGGCCACGCCTTCCGCTACGTCCACATGGAGAACAGCGCCGCCGTGCTGCGCGGCTTGCCCTTTGCCGGCAACCTGGTGCGGGCGGGAATGGCCCTCTACGGCCTCTATCCCTTGCCGCGCGAAGAGACCTCGGTAGAGCTGCAGCCGGCGCTGCAGTTCAAGACGCGCGTGGCACAGGTGAAGGAGGTGCCGCCTGGCACGGCGATCAGCTACGGCCGCAGCTACGTGACCGATCGCACCTCGCGCATCGCCATCCTGCCGGTGGGTTACGGCGACGGCTTCCGCCGCTCGCCGCACAACTGGGGCCACGTGCTCATTCGGGGCCGGCGGGCGCCGATCCGCGGCGTGGTGGCGATGGACATGACGATGGTGGACGTGACCGAGATCCCCGGCGTGCAGGAAGGCGACGAAGTCGTGCTGATCGGCCGCCAGGGCGAGGAGGCGATCACCGCCGAAGACGCCGCCACCGCGCTCGGCACGATCTCCTACGAAGTCGTGACGCAGATCCTCGCCCGCGTGCCGCGCCAGACACGGTGAACCGCGCAATCCCGGCCGCGATTGCGTTCGAATTTCCGATATACTGATCGCAGTGCATATGGAGGCAGGCAATGAGCGGCAACGTGAGCGAGGCGCCGCATGCCGTCACGACGCAGATCGGCAAGCGCGGGGTGTTGGTGATCCCAGCCGCCTTTCGCCGCTGGCTCGGCATGGAGGAGTCTGCCTCGGTCCGCGTCGAGGTTCGCGACGGTGGCCTGCTCATCAAGCCCGTGCGCGAGGAGATCTCCCGCGAGGAGCGCGAGGCGTTTCTTGAGGCGGTCGGCAAAGCGTATGACGAACTGCGCGCGGATCCGAAGAGATGGGCCGCGTTCCAGGACGAGTTTGCGGAATGGGATCTCTTGACCGGCGATCCGCTCCCTCCCGAGGAGTGGCCGGAGTTGTCAGAGACGTAGCATGCGAATTGACGCGCCCAGACGGGGAGAGGTCTGGTTTCTGGATCTGGATGCGGCGCCGCCGGCGCGAGGCCATGAACAGGCGTTCCCACGCCCGGCGCTGGTCTTTTCGGCAGACACCTTTAATCGACGAGCTGGGTACCTTGCCGTGGTGCTTCCTCTCACGCGCACTGATCTGCGGAATCCAGCACACATCCTCGTCCAGCCACCGGAGGGTGGTGTCACCGCGCCCAGCTTTATCCTTTGTGACCAGATTCGGTCCGTATCACACTTGCGACTGCGGCGTCTTCTCGGCCAAGTCTCACCGACTACACTGCACACCGTCGAGCATGCCGTACGCATGATTATTGACCTCTGAGTCCTGCCGCGCTCGGCACGATCGCCTACGAGGTCGTTACCCAGATCCTCGCGCGTGCCGCGCCAAACACGCTGAGCGATCACCGCGCATCGATCGCGGGGGGCGGGAGCAGCGAACGGCGGCGAGATGGCTCCGTCGAACCCGTCGAACTCCGCCGGTCAGCTTCGATACGCTGTCAGCCTCGTCGCCTCCGCAGGCGCGTGGCTGAGCCGGGCCAACCGCGGCGATACTCACTGCTTGCGTCCGAAGCAGGAGAATCACGCCGCGATCGAGCCCGGCCGCACTGCGAGTGAGCAGACGCGCACAAGCACCCGGGTCGGAGGCTACGCCTTGCGACAGAGGTAATAGTTATTCAACAGGTCGCCCGCAACCTGCGCAACGCCCTCGACTACCAGCCCGGCTTCGGCGAACAGTTCACGGGCCTTCTGCTCGCCCCACATCGCGCCCAGCCCTTCCCCGTCCTGCGCCAGCGACACCGTCATGCAGTGCATGGTACTGATTGTGTACAGGGACGGCGCCAGCGGATGATCGAGATTCTCCTCCAGCCTGCTCGATGCGCGGATATCGACGGCCAGCAGCGTCCCGGCCGGCCGCAGTGCCCGCGCCACGTTCTTGAGCATCGCACGCGGCTGCGCCTGGTCGTGGATCGCGTCGAAGATTGTGATGAAGTCGAAGGCATCTTCGACATCCAACGAGACGACGTCCTGCTCGACGAAGCGTGTATTGCTCAGGCCGAGCTGCGCAGACTCCGCGCTACCGGCGGCGATGCCCTCTTGCGAGAAGTCGTAGCCGCTGAAGCGGCTGCGGGGGAAGGTCTGCGCCATCAGGTTGAGCGCATGTCCGGAGCCGCAGCAGATATCCGCGACATCGATCCCCGCCGTGAGCCGCTCGATGAGGCCCGGTACCAGCGGCAGCGTCGCAGCGAGCAAGGAGGCATCGAACGTCATGCCGGAGACTTCAGCCATCATCTTCTGGAAGCCGGGGAAACCCGCATAGGGCACGCCGCCGCCCGAGCGGAAGCTCGCGATGATGCCCTCCTGCACCTGCGCCAGCAAGGGAATCCCGGCCGCGAGCACCGCGAGATTGCCTGGTCCTGCTGCGCGGGTGATCACCGCCGCATGCTCCGGCGGCAGTGCGTAGGTCTGCCCAGCCGGATCGTAGGTCACGATGCGGCCGCTCACCATCGCGCCGAGCCACTCCCGCACGTAGCGCTCATCGAGTGCTGCCGCCGTGGCGATCTGCGCGCTGGTGGACGGCGCGAGGCCGGCGAGCGTGTCCAGCAGACCGGTGTGGTGGCCAATGCTCGTCATCAGCGTCAGCGCTGCCCCGTTCAAGACGCCGATCATCTGTCCTGCGAACGCCTCGACTCCGGCCATGTCCAGTTCTTGCGCGGTCATCTCGTCGCATCCTTTTTCATTGGTCCGTGGTTCTGCGGTGCTGTCCGTACCTGAACCGCCGGCGCCGCCTATGCGGGGGCAGCGCCGGCCAATGCCTGTGCGCGTGGTCGCGTCCGGCTGAACATGGCGACGCTCGCGGCCAGCGTTCAGAGCAGCAGGGCCACACCGGCGATCGGCCCTGCGGCGCCGCCCGACGGCATGAAGGCTCCGCTCGTGGCGAAGGTCGCTGCACCCAGCAACTGGAGGGCTGCCGCCGGCAGAGCGGCCCAACCGAGCCAGCGCGGCAGCACGCCGGTTTGCAGGATGACCAACCCCGCCGCGATGAAGAATGCGGCGAGCGGAATATTCGACAGATTGAAGGCAAGGTTGGTGATGTCGAAGATGGCGCGCGTCAGGTTTTGATCCCCTGCGCGGCGACGCGATAGGCCAGCGCCGCTTCGCCTACGGTGCCCACCACCACCACGGCGCTGGCCAGCACCGTGGCCCCAATCGCGATCAGGGCGAGCACGCCTTCGCTGCCCTCGGCCCGGCGCAGCAGCAGCCACAGCCCGCCCCAGAAGAAGAGGGCAGGAATGATCGTGAACGCGCCGATGAACGCAAAGGCCAGCAGGCGCGCTCGGTTATCGGTGAAAAACGTGCTGATCTTCTCGGTGCTGGCGTCGGACGAGGGTGAATCGCCGAGAACGATGATGCTGGCGACGATCAGTGCGGCAAAGATGAGGCCGCAGACCGAAAAGGCTCGATCAAGTGTACGCTCACCCACAGTAATTGCTCTTTTTTGCGAGATAGAATGCTATGTGTCACAGACGCTCGTGGTATGCGGTTGCTCACCAAAACCGGAGGCGCCTCGCAACACGCTGTGCCACTGGTGGCCGAAAGGGTCTGGTCAGTGCTGCTGGGCTTCGGTGGCCGGCGGCTTCGCAAACTCCGCGTTGGCGGGCGACCAATCGATGCTGCGCACGGGCTCATCGCCGACGACCCAGGCATCGTGCCCGGCAGGAATGATGTAGACATCGCCCGCTTCGAGGTCGTGTGCGCTGCCGTCGTTCATCTCGACGTGCAGGCGCCCGGCGAGCAGTATGCCGGTGTGCGGGAATTCACAGCTTGTCGTGCCAACGATTGGCCGCAGATCGTTGGACCAGCGCCAGCCGGGTTGCAGTTCCCCGCGCACCACAATCATGTCGCCGACGGTGACCAGCGCCCCTTCACCGGTACCGTTCGGCATCTTCCTGAGCTCGTCCGGCCGCTCGATGTTCTTCACCGTGACCGTCATGGCTTCCTCCTTCTGCCGTCTCACCGTCTCAGACGAGTGATTCGCTCTGAGATTGAGGCTAAGGCCAGCCATGCATAAGGGAATGAGGAGTTCGCCCTACGGTTGTGGGGTTTCCCAGCTCGGCAGCAGGCCGTGCTGCATCGCAAACATCGCCGCCTCTGCACGCGAGGAGACGCCGATCTTGCTGTAGATACGCTCGATGTGGTTGCCGGCGGTCTTCGGGGCGATGCCGAGCGTGGTGGCCACGGCCCGTGTGGTGCCGCCGCGCGCCGCGAGCACGAGCACTTCGACCTCGCGCGGCGTCAACCCGGCCGGGGCGGTTGGCTTCCGGCGCGCCGGATGGCCCGCCGCCGCCAACACCGCGTCCACCGCCGCGCCGTCGAATTCACCCGCCCGCGCCGCGCGCCGCAATTCGGCGCCGGCCGCCTCGCGGGTGAGCGCCGGCCGGTGCGGGCGATCTTCAAGCATGGCATGATAGGCGTCGGCCGCCTCGAGGAAGCGTCCGAGCAGCGGGATCGTGCCGCCGGCGATGCCGCGTGGGTAGCCCGTCCCGCCGGCGCGCTCGTGCGCCGCGGAAGCTACGCTGCCGAGCAGCGCCAGCCGGCTGGCTCGGTGCAGCACGCGGTCGGTGTAGTAGGCGTGCAGGCGCACGCGCTCCGTCTCGCCCGTGGTCAGCGACCCCATCTTGTCCCAGATCGTGTTCGGCACACCGTTGCGGCCCAGATCGTGCACGAGCGCGGCGCGGCGCAAGACGGTCAGGTCGGCATCCGGCAGCCCTGCCAGCCGGGCAGCCGCGACGGCCAGCGACGCCACACCGCGTGAGTGGCCGGTGAACCACGGCGATTTCAGATCGGCATAATCGGCCAGCAACTCCAGCGCGGCATCGAGCTCCGTTTCGCTAAGCGGACCGCGCCCGGCTGGCTGCCCGGCGACCACGGTCTCCCAGACGGCGTCCGTGTCCACGCCGGCGAGCAGTTCGGCTGCGCCGGAGCACCACGCCTCCACCAGCGCCGGATCGAAGATGCTGCCACTGAATTCGCGAGCGCAGGCGATGGCCGCCGCGGCCCCGTGCTCCCGGTGCCGAGTCTCCACAAGGCTGGCGAGATTGGCGATGCGGATCGGCAGCAAGATTTCGTCGCCGCCCAGCCGGCGCGGCAGCCCCTTGCCATCCCAGCGCGCGAAGGTCTGCAAAAGCGATGTGGCAACCACATCGCCCAGACCAAGCCGCTCGGCCAGCAGGGCGCTGACGGCGCAGTGCGCGAGCGAGGACTGCTCGACCACGCTCAGTCGGGTGCGAAGCAGCCCGGCGATCACGCTGGCGCGGCCCAGCACGCCGCGGTTGCTGCCGGCGTGCGCGAGCAGGAAGCGTGCCTGGCTCAGGGTGGATGGACCGACGGAAAGCGCGCCCGCGCGGAAGGCGAGGTCGTCGCCGAACACCTGCGACAGCTCGAAGGACACGCCCGTGCAGCCGGCTGCCAGGAACAACGTAACCCAGTACGTCGCATCGCGGTCCTCGCCGGAGGCGCTGAGCCGCTCGGCGAACCGGGTGGCGATCACGCAGGAACGCAGCACGTGCTCCAGGGGCAGGCCGAGCCCGAGGTCGGCGCCAAGCGCGATCGCCGCCACGACTTCGGCGAGTTGCACCCCGGAGCTGGTCTCGCGGCGATCGGCGGATGTGGCGGTCATCTCTGCGCCTTGTTGCCTGCGGATCCGCGCGTTCGGCCCAGTATACAGGGCGACGTTCGCGGCCGCGCAGCAGGTGCCGCCGGGCTCGACGTGGATATGAACCTCCGAGCGACGGCCGGACTATCCAGCAGCGCTTTGGCCAGATCCGTCGCGCGGCAGCGTGATGCCCAGCAGCCGCTCCAGCTCGTCGATCGCGCTCTGCGATTCGTCCACCTTCACCGTGCCCATGCCCAGCTCGCGCGCCGCCTTGAGATTGACGCCGAAGTCATCCAAAAAGATCGCCTGCGGCGGCGGCACGCCCAGCAACTCGCAGCAGTGCCGGTAGATGCGCGGGTCCGGCTTGCGCATGCCGACTTTGGACGACTCGACCACCACCTCGAACAGGTCATCGAACAGCGGGTTGCGGGCGCGGCCCACGGCCTGCACGTTGTTGGTGATGCAGCCGAGCTTGTAGCGCTCGTGCAGGGTGCGGGCCACGGCGACCATGTCCTGGCGTAGCGCCATGCCGGAGAAGAAGTCGTTCAGAAACGCCGCGCCGTCTACCTTCAGGCCCGCGGCGGCGGCCTCGGCCTCGAAGGCGCGGATGAACTCGTCCTGCGAGAGCGCGTTCGTCTCGAACCTGGCCCAGGCGCCGTCCGGCGGGGCGAAAAGCTGGCGGAAGGCGTCCCAGGAGATGCCGGCGCCCTCGCAGTAGGCGCGCATGCCGTTGCCCGGCGGCTCCGTCAGCACGCCGCCGAAGTCGAAGATCACCGCTTTGTACTGGGCCATGCCGCCTCCCACGCTCGGTTACTCCTCTCAACCTTAATCGCTGCCGGCCAGCACGTCAGCCCAATCGGTGCGCAGCGGCGCCACGCCGAAGTCGCGCACGGCGAGCGCGATCACGTCACGCAGCTGCACGTGGCCCGTGGGCAGGTGCGCCGCGCTCAATTCTGGCCGGCCGGGCGCCGCGCCGGGACCGAGATGCAGGTGCGGGAACGGAATCTGCGCGATGTGCTGGTGCCAATGGTAGGCGAGGATCTCGCGCTCTTCGGGATCCTCGAACGCAAGGTGATAGCTCGTGATCGCCGTCTCCCACGATCGCGCAGTCAGCGCGACAAAGCGGAAGCCGATCTTGACCACAAGCAACAAGGGAATGCCGCCTCGTACCGGCACATCCCGCTCTCGAAAGGCCAGAGCATGTTCGCCGTCTGTCGTGCGGTAGGCTGCCGGTGAAGGGAGCAATACCGAGCGGCTGACACACGAAACGGCGCGCTGAAGCCGGGTTTCCATGGCCGCGAGGGCGAGCCTCGCAGTTCGCTCAGGCAAAGCCGTACAGGATTGCGAGCGCTACAACCCCGCTACTATCGATCCCTTCGTACTCGCCCGCGTGCCAGCGCCGTAGCCACTCTTCGGCGCTGATGCCGAAGTAGTGCTGCGCCTCTGCCTCGCGCAGCGCCTGCATCTCTGCCTCGGTCATTTCGTCTGGATGGCGGCGGCGGGAGACGCGGCCGCGTGGCTTCGCCAGCATGATGAGCATCCTCGGTTGTTCTGGTTCCATTGTCGCACGGCCTGGGCCAGTTGACGCGCCATGGCCGTGGGGCTACGTTCGCCCTCGAACGAACGCCCCGTCGTGCCGCCGCCGGCGATCTTCTGCACGGCGGGGGGAGGCTGCGCCATGGCATCTGCTGCACCACGTTTCGGACTGACACTGCCCAACCGGGGCGTGATCATCGGCGCCACGACGGTGCCCGAGATGCTGAAGCTGGCCCAACGGGCCGAGGCGACCGGCTGGGACTCGGTCTGGGTGGGCGACTCGATCTTCGCCAAGCCGCGGCTCGACGCGATCGCCCTGCTCGGCGCGCTCGCCGCCTGCACGCAGCGGGTGCGGCTCGGCCCGGCCTGCTTTGCCAGCACGCCGCTGCGCGATGCGTTGGTCCTGGCCTACCAGTGGTGCTCATTGGACTTCATGAGCAACGGCCGCACCATTTTCGTCGCCTGCCAGGGGCAGCCCGCGGCGGGCGGCGGTGACTTCACCGAGGAGTTCCGCGCCTTTCGCATCGACCCCGCCTCGCGCATGCGGCGCATGGAGGAGTTCGTCGAGATCCTGCGCCTCGTCTCCTCGCGGGAGCATGCCAGCTACCACGGCGCCCACTACGAGTTCGATGACCTGACCGTGCTGCCGCGGCCGGCGCAGCAGCCGCTGCCGATCTGGCTCGTCTCCAACCCCGACCTGAAGAAGCGCCGTAACGTCGAAGCGGGCTTCGGCCGCGTGGCGCGCCTGGGAGACGGCTGGATGGTGACGGCGAAGACGCCGGAGGAGGTGAAGCAGTCGCTGGCGTTGATCCGCGGCTTCGCCAAAGAGCAGGGCCGCGAGCTGGGGCCGGACTTCGAGGTCTGCGTCTACTACAACTTCAACGTCAACGAGGACCGCGACGCCGCGCTGGACGAGTCAAAGCGCTTTCTCGACAGCTACTACAGCGTCGACTACCATCCCGCCTTCCTCGAGCGCTGGGTGGCGGCCGGCTCGCCGCAGCGCTGCATCGAGGAGATCCGCGCCTTCGTCGATGCCGGCGCCACCACGATCACGCTGCGCCCCACCGGCTACGACCAGGAGCGCCAGTTCCAGCGCGTCAGCGAAGAGGTGTTGCCGGCGTTCGCCTAGCCGCCCGGCCGCGGGAGAGAGAAATGATTACGCGCTTCGACCACGCCGTGATCGCGGTGAACGATTTGCCACGGGCGCTCGCGCGCTTCCCCGCTGAGCTCGGGCTTGATGCGCAGCCGGGCGGACGGCACACGGGCCGCGGCACCGAGAACGGCATCGTGCGCTTCGGGCTCGACTACCTGGAGCTGATGGCCGTTTACAACGCCGACGAAGTGGCCAAGGGCCGCGCCGGCGGCGAGGTGCTGCTCAGCCTGCTGGCGCGCCAGCCCGGCGGCTTGCTCGGCTACGCGCTCGCCACCGACGACATCGACGAGTTGGCCGGCCGCGTGCGCGCCGCCGAACTGAACCCGCTTGGCCCCTTCGCCATGCAGCGGGAGCGCCCCGACGGCCGCGTGCTCAAGTGGCGCCTGCTGATTCCGGGCGGCGTCTCCTGGCGCCGGCCCTGGCCGTTCTTCATCCAGTGGGATGCGCCAGACGCCGAGCGGCTCGCCTGGGAGCAGCCGGGGCAGCATGCGCTCGGCGTGCGGGGCGTAGCCGGCGTCAGCGTGCTGGTGCGCGACCTGGCGAAGACGCGGGAGCTGTACCGCCGAGCGCTGGGACTTGAGCTGGTGGCGGAGGATGACGTGCCGCAGCTGGCGGCGCGGCGCGCCCGCTTCGCGCTCGGCCCGCTGACAATCGATCTGCTTGCAGCCGACGGCGCCGGCGCCGCCGACACCGAGCTGCAGGCCCAGGGCGAGGGGCTCTTCCAGGTGACGCTGCGCGGCCCGCTGGCGCAGGCGAGTGCCTGGCTGGCGCAGGTTGGCGAGGTGCCGAGGCCAGCACCCGGCACCTTCGACGGCATGCTCCTGCCATCCGCGGCAGCCTTCGGCGCCAGGTTGGCCGTGGCCGAGGGCTGAAGTCGAGGAGACCGGCCTCAGCGGTCGAGGTTGGCCAGCGCCGTCTTCAGCTCGCGCGGCGTCAGGCCCAGACGCGGGAAGCTCCACCAGGCGTACATGATGCTCTCGGCGGCGCGGGCCGGCTCACGCTCGTCCGTGTGGCCGAGGCCGAGCGTATGGCCCAGCTCGTGCGCCAGCGCCCCAGTCTGCGCCAGGCGGCTGTTCCAGGGCAGGCCCGGGTCGTAGCCGGGGAAGTGATCGTCGGCGAACATCACCAGGCTGGTGCTGGACTGGACGACGAGGTAGTCGCCGTTGGCGCCGATCACATTGCCGTGCGCCTGGTACGGCCCTTCGCCCCAGAGGCCGTAGCAGACGTACGTCTTGCCGTCGCGCCCCAGCGGGTAGAGCTTGCCCAGCTCGGCCGCCGCCTTGTCCTGCGTGCCTTGAAAGTAGTACTCGGCCGGCCTGGCGCCGACGAACTCCACGATCGGCAGCGTCTGGAAGACGTCGCGTTCGAGGCAGGCGCGCCACCAGCGCATCGCCTCGCCCAGCGCCCGCCAAAGCGCGGGAGCGAACTCCGGCCGCAAGGCCGCGGCCTGGTCGTTGGGGACGAAGAGCACGGGCTGCAGCGTGCGCGTCACCGGGCGGCCGCCGCTCATAGTTCGCCGCGCAGCGCCGGGCTGCCCGAGCGGTTCGCCACATCCACGCCGAGCCGCGCCAGGGCCGGCACGCGCTCGCCCAGCCGCTCAAAGCCTTCGCCGCGCGTCTCGCCGGCCAGGAAGCGGGCGTGGATGCCCTCGACGATCACGGCCAGCTTGAAGAAGGCAAAGGCCAGGTAGAAGTCGACATTGGCGAGCGAGCGGCCGCTGCGGCGCTCGTACTCGGCCACCAGCTCGTCGCGCGTCAGAAAACCGGGCACGGCGGTCGAGATGCCGCTCGACATGGCGAAGCGGCGCAGCTCCGAGTCGCCCTCCTGCACCCAGTAGACCAGCGCGTAACCCAGGTCGGCCAGCGGATCGCCCAGCGTGGACATCTCCCAGTCGAGGATGGCGGCGATCGAATCGGGCTTGCCGTCGGCGAAGATCATGTTCTCGATGCGGTAGTCGCCGTGCACGATCGTGGGCGCCGGCGACTCCGGCACGGCACGCGCCAGGCGGCGGCGCAGAGCTTCGAGGTCGGGCAGCTCGCGCGTCTTCGAGCGCTCCCACTGCTCGCCCCAGCGCCGCACCTGCCGTTCCATGAAGCCCTGCGGCCGGCCGAAGCTCTTCAGCCCCACGGCCTGGACATCGACGGCGTGCAGCCGCACCAGCGCCTCGACGAACGCCTCGCTCATGCAGCGGCGGCTCGCGGGATCCGGCGCCAGGCCCGGCGGCAGCTCCTCGTGCACGATCACGCCGTGCACCCGCTCCATCACGTAGAACGGTGCGCCGATGATCGCCGGGTCTTCGCAAAGGTGCAGCGTTTTGGGCACGGGCACGTCGGTCGGGCCGAGGGCGCTGATTACGCGATACTCGCGCGCCATATCGTGCGCCGTGGGCAGCACGTGGCCCAGCGGCGGCCGGCGCAGCACCCATTCGCCGTGCTTTGAGCGGATGTAGTAGGTGAGGTTCGAGCGGCCGCCGCCGATCAGCTCGGCCGAAAGCGGCGCTTCGGCGGCGGGAATGAAGCGCGGCAGATAGGCGGCCAGCGCCGCGAGATCGAGGCCGTCGGGGCCGGAGGTTTGTTGATCCCGCGCCGCCGCATCAGCCGTCATCGCTCCACGTCTCCCCATGCGGCCGTGTGCGCCAGACCGCGACGCCAGCGTACCACTTGACGGCATCACACCGACTCCCGGTATTTCCAGCCGATGCATGCGGCAGCGTTATCGAAGGCTGTCGCCATTCCTTTACTGTTCGCACGTTTCATCCGTGTGCGGATGTTGTAATAATGCACGCGGTTGGGCGCCCGCTATCGAACACATCGTTGCGCCAGCATCATCTTCAGCTTCCAGTCACGCCTGCTCACCGTCGGTCGTGGACGACCGAGAACCGCTCGCCGCGTGTCCCCCAGATGTTCCGTGAATCCTCCATCACCAGCTCGATGATGAGGTGTCGCCATGCATCGCATGCCTGTCCGCATACTCCTCGCCGGGCGTCGCCAGTCGTTCATTAGCCTCGTCCTGCTGCTGGCCGCGGCTCTGCCAGCGGTTGCCGTTGGTCAGGTTGCATCTGCTCCACCGTCCCCTACACCAGCTCGCACACCACAAGCAGCCGGAACCCCACCGGCCGCCTTGCCGCTCGGTCAGCCAGGACAATCGGTCACTCTGTCCGGCAGGGTGTCGGTGCTGTACGGGGATCCCGTTCCCGGGCGTACCGCTGCGGCAGCCAACCAGCGGGGCACCACGCGGTACTACCTTACCCTGCCAGGACGACCCATTCAGTTGGTGTAGCTGGCCACCGACGCGCAGTTGGCACTGCCGAAGGGAGGCCTCCTCTCGCTCGCTAGCCGTAACGTTAGCCTTCGTGGCATCACCCTCAGTCCGCGCACCTCACGCGGTACACCGCGTGTGACGGTTCGAACCATCACGGCAGCCGCCAACTCGCCCAACCCATCCACTTCCTCGACCTATGCTTCAGCCGATGTCGCGGACGACGCGCCAGTTACGAAGCTATGGCTCGTGGTCGGCTGCAAGTTTCAGGATGTCTCCACGGAAACGGATACCCCGTCTTATTTCTCTGAGCTCGTAGGCGAGGCGTATCCCTTCCTGGGAGACTACTGGGAACGTGTCTCCTACAATCAGATCAAGCTGACTGGCAGCACTGGCGCCGACGGCTGGTACACGATGCCCGGCAATCGCAGCGTCTACTATGACTCCAGCGGCACCGCTGAAACAGGGAAGCTGTACACCGACTGCGCGACCGGTGGTACAACCAGCACCGATCCTAACAACCGGATCACCGCTGGTGGCGTTCAAGTCGATGTTTCAAGCTATTACGGCGTCATCATGCTTTTCAACACCGGAATCGATAACTGCTCTCCACCACCGATGGTTGGGCCGTGTCAAAACTATGGTCAACAACTTGACGCAAACCATGCAGCGGCGTGGATAACTCCTGGTATTGATAGTGCACACAGTCAACATGAAGTCGGCCACGAGATGGGCCATGGCTTTGCCTTGCCGCACTCACACGCGAGCGCATGGGACATCATGTCATACGGCAATCATGCTACTTATGTGGGAGATATTACTGACATTGATGTACACACTATCGCCGATAACAAGATGCGCCTGGCGCAGAGCTTCAACTCATCGATCATGCCATCAGAGCTCGTCTACGACACGAGTTCCAGACCGGATTGCTCCTCCGTGACGATCGACTACCTCGGTGGTTCACAGCCGCAACCTGGAACCTGTCACTTTCTGATGGCCAAGATCCCGCTGCCGAACGGTGATTACTATACGGTAGAATCACGGCACCGGACGGCCGATGGTTATGAGGCATCGGCTCCTACTGACGGCGTGGTGGTGCACTATGTGTTCGCTCAGTCACCAAACCCGGACAACGGCGATGAGTTTGCCTTCGTCTGCCAGGCCGGCGCCGATTTGCCATCCAAGCTGTGCCCGCAAGCGTTCCCGGCAGCGGGGCAGCCAGGATACTCGTTTAGCCTCGCGCCAGGCGGGTCAGCTGCGTTCTCGGACATGTTGAACCATGTGTCGATCACCGCGGTCCAGGATACGGGGACGGGCTACGTCGTCTCCATCCCTCCGCCGCCGACGGTGACGTCGATCGATCCAATGCACGGACAGGACGTGGGCCCGGGCGGCGCTCAACCGTACCAGGTGCACATCTATGGAGCCCATTTCACCGGCGCCACCGCAGTCTACTTTGGCGAGTTCCAGGCGATGGACAACAACGGAGACATCGGCCCTGGCCAGGGCTTCACCGTCGATTCCGATTCAGAGATCACGGCCTGGAATCCAGGGAGCGATGGAGGCGATCCGGCGCACCTCCAGGTCATCACCGCCAGCGGGTATTCCACTATCTCATCGGCGGACGTATTCACCTTCGACGATCCGCCCCTCACGCTGCAGCCGGGCCTCACGATCACGAGCATCACACCATCCTCCGGGTCCGTTGCCGGCGGGCAGACTGTCACAGTGAAAGGCTCCGGCTTCATGCCACAGGGCGGCTCGTACACGTTCAGCGGCTTCACTATGCTCGACCTGTTTGGCTTTGGTGGCGTGCGGGGAGGGAGCGTGCAGGTGATCGACGACAGTACTGCGACCTTCGTCACAGGCGCCGTGACCTATGGACAGACGGTTCATGTCGCCGCTGTCGCGCGCACGGCCTCCGGTACGGCCTATTCGCAGCCCACGAGCGGGGATCTCTACACCTTCACTGGCCCATCGCGCCCGGACACGCCGACGATCACGAGCGTGCAACCGAACGTCGGACCCGCGGACGGCGGCAGTAGCACCAACATAGTAATTACCGGGACGAACTTGGCCACGGCCGGGGATGTCCAGTTTGGCGACCTGAACTCCGCCTACGACTTCGATCCGCACGCGGGTCAGATCACGGTTGGGAGTGCAGACGTGCCGCCGGCGCCGTGGGGGTATCCTGGCCCGCCGACGCCCGCCGACGTGGTGGTCGTGACGGACGCCGTGTACACCTCACCACTGGCCCTCGCCGATCAGTACATCTACACGAGTTCCGGATCTTCGCTGGACCTGCCGGATGCACGCGACTACGCCGGCATGCTCGATGCAAGAAACGGATCGGTCACCAGCTCGAGGGCAGCGCCACCGGTGATCACCGCGCTGTCCAGCAACGTGGCAGGTATCGCTGGTGGCGAACGGCTCGTCATCCAGGGCTCTGGCTTCACGGGGGCAACCGGCGTGCGCTTCGGCCGCCTCAAGACCACGCAGTTCACCGTGGACTCAGATCGACAGCTGACGGTCGTGGTGCCGCCGGATCGGCCAGGCAGCGTCCAGATCTCGATCGTTACGCCGCATGGGCGCTCGGCTGCTCACCGCAACACGCGCTTCGGCTATCATTTCTGACCTCCGCGTTGGTCAGGGATGCTGCCCTGGGGCGAGGTGGGAGTGATCGGCAAAGGCTGGGGGGTTGGGGATATAGGTGCGGCGCTCGCGCACAATGGGAGAGTTTACATGGCCCGGTGCCACATCCTCCTGATGGCGGCGGTTCTGGCGGTCTCGACCGGTCTTCTCGCCTGCACCGTTCCGCCATCCGGTGAATCGGTGGCCCCAGGTGACGACGGGAGCGCGCCCACCGCGCCCCCTGCCGCTGCTGTACAGCAAGGCGTAGTCTCGGCGCCTACCCGATCAACCATCGCGGTAGCTCCGACACCGTTCATCGGTCAGCCTGGCGATGAGGTGTCTGTCAGCGGCACTCTCCATGTGCTGTTCGGTGACCCAGTGCCGGACCCCGCGACAGGCCGCTCCGGTCCGGGGTTCACCCGCTTCTACCTCGCCCCAGACGATCCGCGCTTTCCCCAGCTATTGCTTATCGTTGATGGCCCAGAGCCGCTGCTTTCTCAGGCCCTCACGTCCTCAACACCGGTGCGAGTTCGCGTAACGGGGACGCTGCTCGACCCAATCCCCCCACCGGCAGGGCTACAGACGGTACGCGTCCACGTAACGTCGCTCACCCCAGCGTAACTCCCAGCCCGTTGAGCATCCTCTCGCCTGAAAGCACCGGTGTACTGCCGGCAACATTGGCAGCACGGACCACTGCCAGCTCGGCCTTTAACATGCGTTGGTAATTGAATAGCGGCGCTACGGCGGGAGCGGTGCGGGCACGCGGCCGGTGCGGAAGGTGGTCAGCAGGTCGTCGAGCAGCGCACCGCCACGTTGGCGAATGGTGCGCGTCACGCTGGCGAAGGCGGCGAAGGTCTCCGCGCCCCGTTCGTTCTTCGAACACTGCGAGACCTTGCGGGCAATCACCGCCGGCCGCAGCGCCCGCTCCGCGCGGTTGTTGGTCGGCTCAATGCGCGGGTCGCTGAGCAAGCGCAGCACGCTGCCCCGGGCATGGTGCCAGCGCAGTTGGTCCAGCAGCCGCTGGTTGTCCGGGTCCGGCAGCGTGCGCGGCGCCAACAGCGCCGTCAGCCGCGCCTCCAACGCCGCCACCTGCGCGGCGTAGTCCTCCGCCATCGGTGCCAGCTGCTGCGTCTGCCACAGCGTCTGCGCCTCGCGCAACAGCCGCCGCAGCGAAAGCCCCAGCGAGCGGCCGCGTGCCCATTTCATCTCCAGCACCAGGCTGATCGAACGCTGGAGATGGGCCAGGCACTTCTGCTGGGCGACGGCGGCGAGCGCCTCCGCGTCGTAGCTTTTGCCGCGGTCGGTGATCAGCACGCCCGCGAAGGCATCACCGATGATCTCCCGCACCTCCTCGTTGCGATGCCGCGCCCGGATCTGGTAGACCGTCTCGCTGTCGGACTCAAACGCCATCAGGAAGGCGGCGCTGCCGCCCACCCGCCAGCCGGTGTCATCGGTGTGCACTCGCGCGGCCGTCGCCACCGCGGCCCGCAAGGCGGTGTACGCCTCGCCCACCGGCCCCGCGACCCGGCGCTGCGCATCCTGGACGAGCGCACCCTCAGTCACCGCCGCGCCGGTGAGAAGCTGGAGGACGCCTGGCACTTTGCGCAGCGGCACGCCCGCTGCATGGTGGAGGACGTGGCCGGCCGCAAGCAGCCGCTCGCCGACCCGGTCCGCCGTGGCGCCGTACTGGTCAGGCGCCAGTGCCGGGTGCTGGCCGCGCACGGCCTTGCCACAGGTCTGGCAGCGGCACACCGACACACGGTACTGCCGCACCTGCGCTTGCGGTTGCTCCGAGAGGTCGGTCACTGAGGCGAGGTCTACCCGCTCTTCGACCAACGCGCCGCCGCAGACGGGGCACGCCCGCTCGGTCACCGGCACCGTGATCGGCGGCTCACTCAGGTCTGCGGCCAACGGGGCGGCGCGGAAGTGAAAGGGGCCCTGGCCCGGCTTGCGTCCCGGGCGTTTGGGGTCGGCGACGCGCGTGTCCTTGCTGAACGGCGCCGCCTGGCGCTTGCCGCGCCGGGTGAGTTGCTCCAGTTCGGCCCGCAGGGCGGCAATCACCGCCTGCAGTTCGCCCACCTGCCGCTCCAGCGCGTCGATGCGCTGCTGCTGCTCGACGGGGTTCAGGAGACGGACCTTCGCCAACTCGCCCATAGCCGCTA
>DATGEL010000062.1 GCA_035310145.1 Dehalococcoidia bacterium | reverse complement strand
TTTGCCGCCGAAGCCGGCGCCGGCAGCGTGGTCGTGCATCTCGGCGGCGTCGGCAGCGCGGGCGTGCGCGGCGACAGCCGCCTACGCGGCATGTTTGCCAGCGGCAAGAGGAGCGGCCCCGAGGTCGAAGAGGCCCGGCGTGAAGCGGCAGACGAGCGTGCCCGCCGTGCGCCGCCGGCGCTGGCGGCGGCGGCGCGCAGCCTTGAGGCGATCGCCGGCCACGCGCGCGGACGCGGCGTGCGCCTCGGCATCGAGACGCGCATGTGGTATCACGAGATTCCGCTGCCCGACGAGGCGCTCTCGCTGCTGGCGGACTACGACCCGGCCGAGGCCGGCTACTGGCACGACGTGGGCCACGCCGAAATCCTGCACCGCCTCGGTCTCGTGCCGCGCGAGGAGTGGTTCGCGAAGCTGGGCGGGCGCGTCGTCGGCTGCCACCTGCACGACATGCAGGGCATCATCGACCACCGTGCGCCGGGGCTGGGCGACGTGCAGTGGGACTACGTCGCCCGCGGCGTGGCGCCCGCGCCGATCCGCACATTGGAGATTAACCAGCACCAGCCGGAGCCGGCGCTGACCGAGGCGCTCACCCTGCTGCGGCGCGAGGGCGTGCTGCCGGCGTAGGGGAGCCCGCGCCAGGCGGCGGCCTGGAAAACCTTCGCAGCACCGCGGCACGACCTGCATCGCCCACGCATAACGCAAGCTCGGACGAGGCTGCCAATCGTGAGCTATCTCTCCCATCTCGAATGCCCAAAGTGCGGCGCGACGTACCCGGCGAACGAGCCGGCGAATTTGTGCGTCTGCGGCTCGCCGCTGCTGGCGCGCTACGACCTGGCGCGGGCGGCGGCCGAGCTGAAGCGCGAGGCGCTTGCCGGCCGCGAACCGACGATGTGGCGCTACCGTGAGCTGTTGCCGGTGGCAGACGCGGCCAACATCGTCTCGCTGGGCGAGGGCTTCACGCCTGTGCTGCGGCTGGCGCGCGCCGGCGCGCGCTTCGGCATACCCGAGTTGTGGATGAAGGACGAGGGGCTGAACCCGACGGGCAGCTTCAAGGCGCGCGGCGCCGCGGCCGGCGTCTCGAAGGCGAAGGAGCTGGGCATCGCCGAGATCGCCATGCCCACGGCGGGCAACGCGGGCGGCGCCTGGGCGGCCTACTGCGCCCGCGCCGGCATCAAGGCGCACATCGTCATGCCCGCCGACGCGCCGGCGATCAACCAGAAAGAGACCTGGGCCTGCGGCGCCGAGACGTATCTTGTGCGCGGCCTGATCTCCGACGCCGGCCGCATTATCGGGCGCGCGGCACAGCGCTACGGCTGGTTCGACGCCAGCACGCTGAAGGAGCCGTACCGCATCGAGGGCAAGAAGACGATGGGCTTCGAGCTGGCCGAGCAGTTCGGCTGGCGGCCGCCGGAGGTCATCCTCTATCCCGCGGGCGGTGGTGTCGGCCTGATCGGCATCTGGAAGGCGTTCGACGAGCTGCGTGCCCTCGGCTGGCTGGCGGCAGACGTGCGCCCGCGTCTCTTCGCCGTGCAGGCGGAGGGCTGCGCCCCGCTGGTGCACGCCTTCGCGGCCGGCCGCGAGGACTCCGACTTCTGCGAGGGCGCGAGCACGATCGCCAGCGGCATCCGCGTGCCGAAGGCGCTGGGCGACTTTCTGGTGCTGCGCGCCGTGCGCGAAACCGGCGGCGCCTGCGTGGCCGTGAGCGACGCGGAGATCGCAGCGAAGATGACTGAGCTCGCCGCGCTGGAAGGGACGCTGATCTGCCCGGAAGGCGCCGCCACGCTTGCCGCCGCGATCCGCCTGCATGAGCAGGGCGCGATTCAGCCGGGCGAACGTGTGCTGCTGCTGAACACGGGCACGGGCCTGAAATACCCCGAGCTGCTGGCCCCGGACTTGCCCGTGCTCGATCCGGCAGATGACATCTGAGCGGCCCGACGAGGCAATAGGAAATGGGGAGGGCGCCCCTCGTCCTCTATTCCCAATTGCCTATTCCCTGCTCCCTGTTCCCTGTTTCCTCGTCACGGTGTGTCGCGCAGGGACGGCACGGCCAGCACGGGCACGCCGGTGAGCGCGGTGACCACGCCGACGATCAGGAAGACGGCGCGGATGCCCAGCGCGTCGGCGGCGAAGGCGCCCACGACCAGCGAGAGCGGCCGCCCCATCTGCGCCAGGCTGTCGTAGAAGGCGTAGACGCGGCCACGGAACTCGTCGGCGCTCTGCTCCTGCACGATCGTGGTGGCGGCGATGTTGGCGATGCCGATGCCGGCGCCGCCCACCGCGCCGATCGCCATCGTCGGCCAGAGCGGCAGCCCCAGCGCGAAGCCGGCTGAGGCGATGCCGGTGCCCACGATCGCCGCGCCCGCCAATCGCCCCTTGCCCAGGCGGTTGCCCCAGACATAGACGATCACCGCGCCGACGGCGAAGCCGACGAAGATGATCGAGGTGAGCGAGCCAAACTGGATGGCGCCGCTCTTCACCACGCGCTTGATGTACAGCGGGATCAGCAGCGGCAGCGGCGAGAGCATGAAGTTCAGCACGGCGCCGACGACGATCACCGCCCGCAGCCGGGCGCGGTGATGAATGTAGCGGAAGCCGGCGGCGATGTCGCGCAGGATGTCGGAGCCGCTGCGCGTGGCGCTGCCCGGCGCCTTGTAGACACGGGCGCTCCGCCGGCGCAGCACGAGCAGCACGGCGGCCGAGCCGAAAAACGAGACCGCGTCCACCCAGAAGACGCCGAGCGCCCCGGCCAGCGCGATCAGCGAGCCGCCGATCGCCGGGCCGGCGATGAACAGCACCTGGCGGGTGAACTGCAGCAGCGCGTTGGCGCTGGTCAACTCCTCGGGCGGCACGAGGCTGGGCGTGAGCGCGGCCTTGGCCGGGTCGAAGAACTGCCCCGCCAAGCCCAGCAGGAACGACATCACCGTCAGTTCCCAGACGTGCAACGGGCTGATGGCGTTGATGATCGGGATCAACAGCACGATCACGCCGCGGCTGATATCGGAGGCGAGCATCGTGGAGAGCCGCTCCCAGCGGTCCACAAGCGCGCCGGTGAAGACGCCGAAGATGTAGGGCAGCGTCTGCGCGACGAGGATGGCGCTGAGCGCGAGGCCGGAGCTCGACGAGCCGTGCGCCAGGTTGATCGTCAGCCAGATCAGGGCGATGGTCATCATCCCGTCGCCGACCTGGGAGATGATCTGCGCCAGCCAGACCAACCGCAGCGGACCGTACTTGAGGGCGCCGAAGTAGCGCTGCCAGCCGGAAGGCGCCCGCGGCACATGCGGCCGCGCTGCAGGCGGCGGTCCCGCGCTGTCCGGCGTCGCAGGGTCGGGCTGGCGCGTCGCCTCCACGTCCACTCCGGCGGCCCCTCCCCGTCTTCGTCGTCACGCCAGAGGGACCGTGTCCATCCCGCCCACCGGCCGCCATCCCGCCCCGTCGGACCATTGTAGCGCCTCCTGCGCGGACGCCGCGCCGCGCCCGGGGACGCCCGCACGGGGTATGTCAAGTTGCAGACCGTCAGCCGGCGCTGATCGGTTTGGACGCCGGCGCCCGCGATCGATGCTCGTCACGATCGATCGTCTGGGCGCGAAACGATCCGCGGGACGGCGCGGCCGTGTCGCTGTACCTGCCTATACTGAAAGGAGTTTGTTCGAATAACGAATGTTCGCGGCGGCCGCCGGCACGCTTGGAAAAGCGGCGCCTTCGGCGCCATTGAACGATACCGGTGATGGAGGAGCACCATGCGGCGCTATCTCGGCTTCGGCGGTCTCGCCCTGCTGGCGCTCGTGCTGCTGGGCGCGGCGTGCAGCGCCACGCATGCCTTCGCCTCGCCCTACCAAACCGGCCTCTACTATCCGTACTTGCCGTGGTACTGGGGCGGCCTGTACACGCACTACGGCTGGAACACGACCCACTACGTCGAATACCACGGCGGCTACACCCGCGGCGGCACGCTGGCGCCGGGCTACAGCTACGATCCGACGAGCAACACCGTGCACGCGCCCTCGGGGCAGCCGGTCTACGCCGACCCGCACGCGCTGAACGAGATCAAGCCCGCGAACGGCGCCCCCGACCCGCACACGCTTTCGGGCGGCTCGCCGGCCTACCACGCGGCGGCCGGCGGCTGCTCCGGCCAGAACAGTTGCACCGGCGGCGGCAACGCAATCAGTAATAAGGGCAGCGGCGGTTCGTCGGGACCGGGCAGCGGCTCCTCCTCCTCGGGCGGCTCGGCCTGTTCGGGGCAGGGCGGCTGCACGGGCGGCGGCGGCGCCGTTTCGAACAAGTCGGGCGGAGGCGCGCCGGTGATCGGCGGCAGCGGAGCGGTAAACGGCTCCGGCGGCAACGGCGGCTCGGGCAGCAAGCCCGGCAGTGCAGGAGGTTCGAAGCCGTCCAAGTCGTCCCGGCCCTCGAAGTCGGGCGGCTCCTCGCATTCGCACGGCGGCAAGCACTAGCGCGGCGAGGGCGGGGCCCTCGTCCGCACCCCCGTGATCTTCCACTGATCCCTCTCCCAATGCTGGAGAGAGGGAGAGGGGCGATCGGTGGCAGGAAGTTCCGGGACGGCGCCGGGCTACCGGGCATGGTAGGGGCCGTT
The DNA here is from genome assembly GCA_035310145.1 of Dehalococcoidia bacterium. Classification (NCBI taxonomy): domain Bacteria; kingdom Bacillati; phylum Chloroflexota; class Dehalococcoidia; species Dehalococcoidia bacterium. Next base: position 22,562 of record DATGEL010000062.1, on the reverse strand, counting down.
CGCGAACGGCCCGTCGCCGCGCAGCTGCGCGCCCGCTAACCCGACATCATCGTGCTCCAGCTCCGCTCGGCCGCGCCTGCTCTCCCGTACGCTCGTGAGCGGACGCAGAGCTTCCAGCCTCCGCGTATGGGAGAGCAGGGGAAAGGGGTTATGAAGGCTCCCGCTCGCTTGCGATCCAGTCGGAGAGGAGCTGCAGGTAGCGGTTGCGCCGCGCCAGCAGCGCGGGCTTGCCGCCGAAGACGCGGGCGCGCAGCAGCTCTTTCTCTGCCGTTGGGTCCGTGCCGCTGACCGCGTAGACGGCCGCCGGCTCGATCGCAAGCGGTGTGTCGCTGGCGCCATCCCAGCCGGCCGGCGCCACGGTAAAGCCCAGGCGCGCCAGCGGCGGATCCCACGAGGCGTCCACCGTTACCGGGCCGGCCGGGCCGATCGCCGTCAGCGCCGAATGCACGTCGGGCAGCGGCCCCGCGTCCAGCAGCCCCTGCAGCGCCGGCGGCAGGGCCGGCGGGCGCACGCTCAGGTCGCCGATGACCAGCGTGTGGGCGCAGGGCACGCCCGCGGCCGCGAGCAGCTCGGCCAGCAGGTAGTTCTTGCCGGAGCAGGTGCCCCAGCCATGCGCAAGCGTGTGCGCCGCGTCGCGCGGCCCCGGAAAGCGGTAGGGCAGCGCCTGCACGAAGGCGAACAGCGCCACGAGCGGTTCGCGGCCGTCGCGCGCCAGTACCGCCAGCGCCGCCTCCGCGAAGACCGCGGCAGGTTCGGCAGGTCTCTCAGTAGTTGCATCGTCGGATTGCGCCTGGCGCATTACCGGCCCCCGCTGCCCGTTCTCCGCAATTTTCGCACGTTTCAGGGCTGCGTGGGCCGTGCTCAGGAGAGGGCCGGGGGATCCGCGTCGAGCGGCAACACGATCGTGAAGAGCGAGCCGTTGCCTTCCGCACTCTCCGCGTGCACGGAACCGCCGTGCTGCTCCACGATCTGGCGCACACCGGAGAGGCCGATGCCGGTGCCGACGATCTTGCCCGGCACGTTGGAGCCGCGGTAGAAGCGATCGAAGATGCGCGGCAGGTCGGCCGCGGGCACGCCGATGCCGGCATCGCGGATGCGCAGCACGGCAACCCGCTCCGGCTCGCCTTCGCAGGCGAGGCTGACGGTAACGTCGCCGCCATCGGGGCTGTAGCGCACGGCGTTGCTGAGCAGGTTGGAGATCGCCCGCTCCAGCCGCGCCGGATCGAACAGGCCGTAGAGCGCCTGCGGCGCGATCTGCACGTCGATGCGGTGCAGGTGGGTGAGCCGCTGGTGCTCGGCGGCGACGCTGTGCACCAGCGCGGCCAGGTCGCAGATCTCGCGATTCAACTCCAGCGGCCGGCCGGTCTCCAGCCGCGTCAGGTCCAGCAGCTCACCCACCAGGCCGGACATGCGCGTCACGGCGGTGTCGATCGTGCCCAGCGCCTCCCGCGTCGCGCCGGCGTCGGGCGCCGCCAGCTTCGCGGCGCGGCGCTGCAAAATCTGCGTCATGCCGCGAATTGCGGTGAGGGGCGTCTTCAGATCGTGCGAAGCGCTGGCGAGGAACTCGTCACGCACGCGCAGCGCCTCCTGCGCCTCGCGGTGCAGGCGGGCGTTATCCACCGCCGTGGCGGCGCGGCGGGCCAGGTCTTCCGCCAGGCGCAGGTCGTCGGGGCCGTAGGGGCGCTGCGGATCGGTGCGGGCGAGGCTGAGCACGCCGAGCGTGCGCCCGCGCGCCAGCAGCGGCACGTACATGATCGAGGTCGGGTTGTAGGCGCGGGCGAGGCGCAGGTGCTCGGGGTCGCGGGTGGCGCGGGCGAGGAAATCGTCCGGCACGATCGGCAGCAGCACGGACTGCCCGGTGCGCAGGGCCTTCGGCGCGCCCTCGGGTGTCTCCCGGCGCGGCGGGTAGTTGCGCAGCGCCCGCGCCAGGTCTTCATCGGCAGGGTCGGCGCAGCAGACCGCGACGCGGCGCACCTCATCGTCCTCTTCCACGAGATCGACGAAGCACCAGTCGGCCAGCGCCGGCACGGCCAGGCGGGCGGCATTCTCCAGCGTCGTGGCGTAGTCCAGCGAGGAAGCGAGCACGGCGCTGGCGCCGGCGAGAAAGGCGAGCCGGCGCTGCGCCGCCTCGGCCGTGGCGCGCGCCTGGCGCTCGGCCTCGTAGAGGCGGGTGCGTTCCAGCGCCTGGGCGCACTGGCGGGCCAGCGCCAGCAGGAAGGCGCGCTCCTCGGCGGTGAACTGCCGCGCCTCGGGGAAGTTCAGCCCCATGCCGCCGATCACGCGCCCTTCGAGCTTGAGCGGCAGCAGCGCCGAGGCGACGCTGCCGGTGCTGGGCCGCAGGCTGCCGAGCAGCGGGTAACGCTCCTCCCAGTCGCGGTTCGATTCGAGCCAGACCGGCTCGCCCGTGCGCGCCGCGTCGGCGATGGGCGAGCCGGCGTTGGCACGGAAGCGCTGCCAGTTGCTGGCGATGCGGCGTGAATAGCCGGTCTGGCCCAGCATCTCGAACTCGGAGCCGTCGTCGCGCAACAACGCCACGTAGCCGGAGGACGCGCTCACGGCAGAGACGGCCTGATCGACGATCACCGCGGCGACCTGGGCCGGCGTCTGCGCCTCGGCCAGCGAGGCGGTGAGCGCCTGCAGGCGCGCGGTGCGCTCGCTCGCCAGCTCGGCGTCACGACGGGCGCGGCGTTCGGCCTCATAGAGGCGGGCGTGATCGACGGCGAGGGCGGCGCGGCGGGCAAGGTCTTCAGCCAGGGCCAGGTCGGACGGGCCGAAGGGCCGCTGCGGATCGGCCGAGACGACGCCGATCGCGCCGAGCACCCGATCGTTCACCCGCAGCGGCACGGCCATATACGACGTGATCGGCACGGCGTGCCGCGATTGTTCACCGTCCGCGCCTTCGGTCAGCAGCTCGAGCTGTGCCGCGGACACACCGCCATACAGCACGGAGCGACCGGAGCGCATGGCCACGGCGATTGGGTGCTCACTCTCCCTTTCCAGCGAGCACCGCCGAAAGGCGCCCAGCAGCACCTCGGCGCGCACCGAGCCGTTGTGCGCCGCCTCGACGGGGCCAATCGGATCGCTCGCTCCGGGGATGTAGACCAGGCAAAGCTCGCCGAGGGCAGGCACGGCCAGGCGGGCGATGCGCGCCAGCGTCTCGCGCGAATCGAGCGAGGCGCCGAGCACGGCGCTGGCCTCACTGAGGAAGCGGCCGGCGTCTTCGAGCTGGCGAGCGCGCAGCATGGCGCCCACGGTGGCGATCAGCGCCGGCGACGCCACCGGCTTCAGCAGATAGCCATCCGGTCCCGGCGCGGCTTCGACGGCGCTCTGCCCCTCGCGCGAGGAGTCGGCCAGATGCAGCACGGGGATCGGCGCGGTGCGCGGGTCGGCGCGCAGGTGGCGCTGCAGCTCGGAGCCGGCGAGGCCCGGCAGGTCCGCGTCGAGGACGATCAGATCGGGCAGCCGCGCCGCCAGCGCCAGCGCCTCCTCGGCGCTGGCTGCCTCGGTCACCTCGAAGCCGGCTTCGCGCAGCGCGCGGCTACTGCCGGCACGCGCGGCGGCGCCATCGGCATTCAAGATTACGGAGCGCGGCTTCTCGATCACGAGAGGCTCGCCTGTATCCGCCGGCGCCGCGGAAACGCCGCTCGGTCGTTGCACGCTGCAATACCACGTATTCAGTGTGATGCAAAGTTATCACCGAAAGCTTGCGGCGGGCAATCACGGAGCGACGGAGCCGAAAAAGAAAGGCAACATGTACGATGCTGCCGCGCGGCCCGAGGACGGGTGCTCGCGATGGCAAGGGTAGAGCGAATGGCTTCGGCCGCTCCTGGACGCACAACGGGGGCGCGGCGTCGCGACGCCCACGCCCCCGTTGTTTACTCCCGCGCGGCCATGGCCGCGTCGGGTGAGATACCCGCCGTCCGCTCTCCCGCTGCCGAACCGCGGCGGCTTGCTCCATGATGATGCGCCGCGCGCCCAGCGCCACGGATCGATCGCTGGATATACCACCCACCCGTACGATCGGACCGGTCGCACCTCATACCCCGGCGCATTGCCCGCCGGCCGCGTGCTGATGCCGCGCGTCAGGCGAATCCCGGCGCCGACCCTCCCGTCAGCTACTCCGTGTGCCCTACCCCCTGCCGGCGTCCAACCGCACCTGCTCCAGGTCCAGCTCGCGCTGAATGCGGCGCAGCGCGCTGTCGCTGATCTGATTGCGATTGCGCAGGTCGATCAGCGTGCGCCGCTGAACGTCGAGCAGCTCCAGGCGCAGGTTGGGCACGCTCATCGCCTGCTCGGCCGCGTTGCCGGCGGCACGGTCGAGGCGCTCGATCTGGGCGGTGTAGTGCCGGCGCAGGTCACGCAGCGCGTGCGCGGAGACGCCGTCGCGCGCCGGCTGCGCATCGAGCCGGTCGATCGCGGCTTGCGCCGCGGCCAGTCGCGCCAGTTGCTCCTCGCGCGCCGCCGTGTCGTCGGCAGCGAGGCCGAACCAGCGGATCAGCGGCGCGAGCGTGAGTCCCTGGCCGATCAAGGTCACGGCGATCACGCCGACTGTGAGCACGATCACGAGCTGGCGGTTCGGGAAGGCGCCGTGGTCGGTCTGCTCCGGCAGCGCCAACGCCGTGGCAAGCGAGATCACGCCGCGCATGCCGGCCCAGCCGATCACGCCGAGCGCCGCCGCCGGCAGCGCCGGATCGCCGCGGCCCCAGCGACGGTTGACGATGCGCACCAGGCCGTTGGCGGGGAAGACCCAGGCGAGGCGGATCACGATCACGGCCAGGCTGACGATCGCGACGTCGCCCAGCAAGACCGCGGTCGAGCGCTCACTCACGCCACGCCAGATCCCCTGGAACTCCACGCCGATCAGGATGAAGACCAGGCCGTTGAGCAGGAACGTGCCCAGCTCCCAGACCGCGTCGGCGCGCAGGCGGATGATTGAGGAGATCACTGCCGGCGACTGCCTGCCAACATACAGCCCCGCCGCCACGGCCGCCAGCACGCCCGAGACGCCGAGCGCCTCGGCGGGCAGATAGGCGACGAAGGGCGTGAGCAACGCGACCGTCTCTTCGACGCGCGCGTCTGCGATGCGCCGCCGCAGCTGGATCAGCGCCCAGCCGGCGATCAGCCCGGTCGCCACGCCGCCGATGCTGACGAAGACGAAGCGCAGGCCGGCCTCGGCGAGCGAAAAGCGGCCGCTGACGACGGCCGTGACCGCGGCGCCGTAGATGACGAGCGCGGTCGCATCGTTCACCAGCCCTTCGCCGGCGAGCACCGTCACGATCCGCCGGGGCACACCGAGCCGCGCCGTGACGGCGATAGCAGCTACGGCGTCGGTGGAGGAGACGACGGCGCCGAGCACGAAGGCAACCACCCACGAGAGGCCGATGACGACGTGCGCCACGGCCGCAACCCCGCAGGTAGTGAAGACCACCAGCCCCACGGCCAGCGAGGTGATCGGGCGCAGATCGGCGCGGAAATCCCGCCAGGAGGTGGTCAGCGCCTCCCAGTAGAGCAGCGGCGGCAGGAACAGCAGGAAGACCAGATCCGGTTCGAGCCGGATGGTGGGCAGCGCGGGCACCAGCGCGAAGATCAGCCCCAGCGCCAGCCCGCCCAGCACCAGCAAGATCGGGTAGGGCACGGCCAGCCGGTTCGCCAGCGGCATCAGCGCCGCGACGACGGCCAGCGCGACGAGGACGAAGACGACGGCGTGCATGGCAGACCGACCAGCGCGGCACGTGGCGCGGCGTTTGCGCCTATGCTATCCGCTCGCGGCCGCGCCTCTGAACCCGGTGGCCGCGCCTGCGTCCATCCCTTCGGCCAGGCCCGAATTTTGGTGCGGCCGCTTCCCCGCTGGGCCGGCGGCACGGATACTGGTGGGGCGTCACGGACCCCGCACTATGCCCGGCGCTTCGGAGCGTCCGATGCCGATCATCCCATTCCGCTCGTGCCGGCCGGCGGCGCCTGGTCTCAGCCTGTGCGCGCTCGGCCTGATCTGCTTGCTGCTCTGGAGCGGCCAACGGCAGTTGCCGCGTGCCGCCGCGCAGGCGGAGGCCGCCAGTGTCACCTATCATGCGGGCTGGAACCTCGTCGCCGTGCCGACGGGCACGGAACTCAGGGGCGCCGCCGGCCCGGCCTACGCGCTCGGCCCCGGCGATGCCGGCTACGTGCCGCTCGGCCAGGGGGAGTTGGTGGGCGGCCGCGCCGCCTGGGTCTACTTCCCCCAGGACGCGACGATCACGCTCGGCCGCAGCGCCGCCGAATACAGCCGCGTGCTCGCGCCGGCCGGCAGCTATCTGCTCGCGGGCAACCCGTCGGCCAGCGAGGCGCTGCCGATCGCCGGCGCCGACATGGCGATGGCCTACGATCCCGTCAACGGCTACCAGCAGGTGAGCGAGCTGCAGCCCGGGCAGGGAGCATTCGTGGTCTCGCAGGCGGGCGGGGCGATCGCGCTCGGCAAAGCGCCGTCCGGCGATCTCGCGGACCAGGTGCAGCAGTTGCAGCGCTCGCTCACCGACCATCCTACCGACCGCGCGAACATCGACCAGCTCGGCGCCGTGGCGGCGGAGCTGGTGCGGGCGCGGCAGTACGACCAGGTGCAGTCCAGCATGGACGACCTGCGCGCCGCCGCCGAGGACGGTCTGCGCCAGGCCGGCAGCGGCCTCTTGCCGCCGCTTTCGGCCGTGCAGATCGGCAGCGAGGTGCAGGTGCGCGAGGCGCTGGCGCGGGCGCGCGACGCGGCCGCGACCGGCAATCTCGGGCAGGCGGACGCGGAGGTCGCGGCGGCGCAGCGGGCGGCGCAGGCGGCGGAAGACGACGGCGTCTCGCTGGCGCAAAATGGACCGGGCATGTCCTACCTGGTTGCGCGGCCGCGGCAGAGCGCGACACAGAACCTGGCGGGCTTCGGCGCCCTGCTGCGCTCTTCGTTCTTCGCCAGCAGCCTGGGCCAGCCGCCGCAGGACAGCTTCTGGAACCTGGCGAACACCGTGCTGGCCAGCCCGCCGATCAGCGTGCCGCCGCCCGCCTCCGTGGCGCCGTCGGGGCCAGCAGCAGCGAGCGCCACGCCCGCACCCACGGCGACCCCAGCCGGCGGCGACTGCGCGCAGAGCTGCGCCTTCACCGGCGACGGCACCTACACGATCTCCACCGAGCAGAACTTCTACGAGGTCTCGGGCACGGTCAGCGTGCGCATCAACGTCTCCGGCGGGCAGGTGAGCGGGCAGGGCACCTACCAGGGCCAGGGGACGTATCACATTCCGGATTTGCAGTGCGCGCCGGTGCCCTACTCGGGCAGCCTCAACGTGACCGGCAGCTTCGCGAACGGCACGCTGCATCTTACGTTCACGGCCAGCGGCGTCCAGCAGGTTAACGTCACCTGCCAGAACGTGCCGATCTCGGTTTCGACGGAGGGCGCCGGCTTCCCGCCCACGGCGTTCTTCAACCCGATCGATGTGGCGGCGCGGGACGGCGCCAGCGGCACGGCGAACGCCAGCGGGCAAGTGCCAGGCCTGAGCGGCACGATCTCGATCACGCTGCACAAGGCGCAGTAGCCAGACACCGACCGCCCATGGAGCGAAGTAGCCGCGCCGAGCACCGGCGCGGTTACTTCGTCGGCGGCCGGAAGGCCACCATCGGCAGCGGCGTCGCCTGGGCGATGGGCGTTCCCAGCAGGCGGGCTGCCACACGCGCCGCCAAACGGTGCCGTCGCTGATACTCGATTAGCGTAGCCCGGACCTCGGCGTCGGTCAGAAAGCGCTGCTTCGGCAGGTAGTGTTCGCGGCCGATCGTGATCGCCAGCGCCGGATGCGCCTGCAAGTTGCGGTACCAGCCGGCACGCGCACCCCAGCCCGCGGTGACGATGCACACGCGGCTACGCCGGTCGTAGCGCACCACTTCAAGCACGGTGTGCCGGACGCGCCCGCTGCGGCGCCCGCGATGCGTCAGCAGCAGGAAGCGATGGCCCAGCAGCCGGCCCAGGTGAACGCGGTAGAGCAGCGCGGGCAGTTGCAAGGCCCGGCGCAGCAGGCCGGAGGGAGGCGTGTGAATCCAGCCGGACCGGGACACGGACGCCATTGGGCACCTCCCGAACGATCGCCGGCCGCCGCGGTGATCACGATGTGCTTCGCTCGCCCGCCGGCCGTCGTGCCACCTGGTCGGAGCGCCGTGGGCACCGCGGGGAACCTACCCCTGACGCCTATCGGCCTCTGTCCCTTTCCGATACGGGCGAGGGACATGTGCAGCGTTCCCAGGGCTGCACGGAGGGACATGGCCTCTGGCGGCCATAATATCTTATCGAGATAGATGCACGTTACTCGAGCCATCTTCACTGTGCTGTTCGCCCGCCGCTTCGTAGCTTGCCGACGTGTGGACGACACCTCGTCAGATGATCGTCGCTCATCTGCATATTTGGTGAAGCAAGCGTCGCGCCTCCCACCTGACAGCCGAAACCGGTCGCGCGAAGGCGCGGATGCTCCCGGTTGGGGTGCAGTACCTGCTGATCCGGCGGCCACTTCACCCATCATGGACCCATCGTCACCAAAAGGGCGGAAGACCCAGGATGCTTTACACCGGAGGGCCGTTCGTCTGACCGATGACCGTCTGCGCTGAGCGTGCTGGTTGGTGCTCTCCGAGGGCGCGTGGAGTCAGAGCTGACACAGCGGGGGGCTGGCCCTGTCGTGGAGTTACAGCTGGTTTCAAAACCGGCTCGGGTTCCCGCTTGCAGAGATGCGATCGCACGTGAACGCCGGTTTTGAAACCATGTCTTAGGGGAGGCCGGCCGAGGAGCTGGTCAGCTGGTCGCCGTCGCATCCGCTGAGCAATGAGGCGAACCGCTCTTGGTCGCCGTGGAGCTGCGCCAGGCCATAGGCAGGGGGCAGCGCATGCTGCCCCGGAGAGCGAGGTTCTGCGCACACGGCTGCCCGCGCCGGCATCAGCGCCATGCGCATGCGGAAAGGCTTCGCGCGCGGCATGCGGTGGAACCTGCCTGCTACCCCCCTTCGCCAGCCGGATCGTCGGATAGCCGCCGTGGCGGGGTGAGTGACTCGATGCGGGAGATCATCACGTCGAGGGCGGCGGCGAGCGGCCGGACGCTGCGTTCGATCTGGGCGAGGAGTAGCCCACCTTGCAGCGCGGCGAGCATGGCCGTGGCGAGCTGGCCGGGGTCTGCGGCCGGGACGAGTTGGCCGCGGTCGCGCATGCCTTGCAGGCAGGCCCTGATGGCTGCTTCCCAGCGGCGGCATCCAGCCGCGACATCGTCCCGGGCCACGTGGTCGAGCTCGGCGAGTTCGCTGCCGAGCGATCCGAGCGGGCAGCCTCCCTGGCAGCCCGCGTCGTCTTGGATGGAGACGATCGTGTCCCGCCATGCCCGGAGGCCGTCGATCCCCTCGATCGCGGCCAGCATCGGCTCGTGGATCGCGCCGACCACGGTCTGGGCGCGGTAGTCGACCACGGCGCGGACCAGCGCCTCCTTGTCGACGAAGTAGTGGTAGATCTGCGAGCTGCTCACCCCGGCCTTGTCCCGGACGTCATCCAGGGATGTACCGGCGACGCCCTGCTGCAGGATGAGGTCGGCCGCTGCCGCCACGATCCGCTGCCGCGTCTGCACGCCCTTGCGGGTCAGTCTGCCTTCCGCCCGTCCAGCGCCGGGGTCGCTCACCATGAACTCATCGTACCAGTTCTGGATTTGACAATCCAATTTCATCGTGCCATTCTGGATTACACAATCCAATCATCCGCAGGAGGCCATTCCGTGACCACGCCATCTCCCATCGCCGAGCAGGTCGCCAGCCATCACCGAGCCTCGGCCGGCCAGCTGCCCCCCGAGGTTGCCGAGGCGTTCGCCACCGAACAGCGCGACCTGGCCGCAGCCGGCAACCCGTTCGGCGTGGCAGAGCCCGGCAGCCGGCTGCCGGACGGGGATCTGCTCGACGTCGGCGGCCAGCCGACCACGCTCGCCCAGAACCTGGGCGGCAAGCCCGCCGTCATCGTGTTCTACCGCGGCGGCTGGTGCCCCTACTGCAACATCGCCCTACGCACCTACCAGGCGCAGCTCGTGCCCGCGCTGGCCGCGCGCGGCATCGGCCTCGTCGCCATCAGCCCGCAGACGCCAGACGGATCCCTGTCCACGAAGGAGTCGAAGGAGCTGACCTTCACCGTGCTGTCCGATCCGGGCAACCAGATCGCCGGGCAGCTCGGCATCCTGACCGCGCCGAGCGACGGCACCCGCGCCGCCCAGCTCCAGCTAGGCCTGGACCTGACCCAGGTCAACGCGGACGGGACCACCGGACTGCCCATGCCCACCGTCGTCATCGCCGACGCGGACGGCGTCATCCGCTGGATCGATGTGCACCCCGACTACACCACCCGGACCGAACCCGGCCAGGTTCTGCAGGCGGTGACCGAGACGATCGGCTGACACCTCCCCGGACCAGGACACCGCCCAAGCTGAGGAGCTGCAGCGTCTGTGGGCGTTCGGCCGCGTCGGCGTCGAGGATCACTCGGGACATGGGGTAACCGCCGTTGCCTGGGTGCCCAGCGACTGGTGCGGTCTGGTGGTGTTGTACACCAGCCGCTAGCGCCATCCGGGTTCCGTCAGCCCATGACGAGGTCGAACGTGCAACAGCCCTGGACCGCTCCCTGTGGTGGCGCTGACCGCCGGCGGCGCCACTGGCACGGGCAGGGCAAACAGCCGTTCCGCCGTGCTCCGTGGCCAGAGCGAGAGCTGCAACGAGCGGGACGGCGTCGGCAGGCGCTGCGGCTCGGTCACCGCGGTTAGTTGCCCCCGCCGGTTCACCTTCACCGTGTGATCGGCCAGCGGGTGCTCACCGTACTGCACCGTCAGCGTCTCCTCCGACAGCCACACCAGCGAGGGACGCCTGGGCATTGCCCGGTTGCCATGCACGTGCCACATGGCGCGGGTCTCTCCTCAACATGACGGCCGACTCTAGGCAATGGCCGCAGAGCGAGCAAGGGCAGCCGGTGCAAGCACGGATGGGTCACCGGAGGGGGCAATCTGCTGGCGGGCAGTACAGTGGCTCGTCGGTCAGACGAACGGCCCACCGGTGTGCGGCATCATGGGTCCTCTCACTATTGGTGAAGCAGGTTTGCCGGCTTGCTCGTGGCGTGTTGCCGAGCGCCGCTCGCCCCCAGGGATGCGGTCGAAGGGCTGGAACTGAGGCTACTGACCGCCGCGTGGCTCGGACAACGAGTCGCGATGAGCCCGTAGGCCATTCATGCCGCACGAAGGAGCCCGTCGTCAGCAAATTGGCGGGAGAGCCAGCGTCATTTGGCGAAGCGTGGTGTGGACGTATGCGTGCGGACGTATGGACATACGGACGTATAGCCATATGCCATATGCCATATGCCATATGAAGGAGGCAGGGTCGTTACTCAGCGCGCCGGCGCTGGCCTCGGTGGACAACTCTGAGCCATCGCTTCATGGCGCCGCGATCGCGGACAATGCACGCGGCAACGGCCGGCGCCAAACGCTTACCACGATCGCAAACGCCCGCCCGGCGACCGGCGGGGCGCCAGGGGAGGAGCACGTTATGTCCGCAGCCAGCCACGACCTGGTGATTCGCAACGCCCGCCTGATCGACGGCAGCGGCGCGCCGGCGGTTTCCGGCGACCTGGCGATCGAGGGCGAACGCATCGCCGCGGTGGGCCGCGTGCCCGGCGCCGGCCGGCGCGAGATCGACGCGGGCGGCAAGGCGCTGGCGCCCGGCTTCATCGATACGCACACGCACGACGACGGCGCCCTGCTGCGCTATCCGGAGATGCGCTTCAAGCTGGCGCAGGGCGTGACGACCTGTGTGACGGGCAACTGCGGCTTCGCCGTGGCGCCGGCGGCGCAGGCGGCGGGGCGGATCGTGGCCGAGTCGGCGATCCTCGGCCTCGGCGGCGCGGCGGTGACCTGGGACGATCTCGAAAGCTACCGGCAGGCCGTGGCTGCCCGCCGGCCGGCGGTGAACGCGATCGCGCTGGCCGGCATGGGCACGCTGCGCTATGCCGCCCTGCGCAACGAGCGCCGCGCTCCAGCCGCCGCCGAGCTGGCGCAGATGCGCGGCTGGGTCGAGCAGGCGATGGAGCAGGGCGCCTGCGGCCTCTCCACCGGCCTGATCTACGAGCCGAACCGCTGGGCGGAGACCGACGAGATCGCCGCGCTCTGCCGCGCGATCGCGCCGCGCGGCGGTGTCTACGCCACGCACATGCGCAACGAGTCGGACAAGCTGCTGGACGCGGTCGAGGAGACGCTGACGATCGGCCGCGACGCCGGCTGCGGCGTGCACATCTCCCACCACAAGGCGAGCGCCCGGCGCGTCTGGGGGCTGGTGAAGGACTCGCTGGCGAAGGTGGATGCGGCGCGGGCGGCGGGCCAGGACGTGACGCTGGACGTCTATCCCTATCCCGCCGGCAGCACACGGCTGGAGGCCCTCTGGCGGCTCGGCTCCTTCCAGGACCCGGAGTACGCGCCGCTGATCCGCATCGCGACGTGTCCCGGTCACCCCGAGTGGCAGGGCAAGAGCGTGGCCGAGGTCGCGGACGCGCTGGACCTGCCCTACGACCAGGCGGCGGAACGCATCGTCCTGGGCGAGGGGCGCGAGACAGTGGTGATCCAGTTCACCATGAGCGAAGACGACGTGGAAACGAACCTGCGTCACCCGGCGGTGATGGTCGGTTCGGATGGCATTCCCGTGCTGGAGGGGCTGCCGCATCCACGTCTGTTCGGCACGTTCCCACGTGTGCTGAGCCGCTATGTGCGCGAGCGCGGCGTGGCGCCGCTCGAAGAGATGGTGCGCCGCATGACGTCGCTGCCCGCCGCGCGCTTCGGCCTCGCCGGCCGCGGCCTGCTGCGCGAGGGCGCCTACGCCGACCTCGTCCTCTTTGATCCGGAAACCGTGCGCGACACCGCGACCTACGAGGCGCCGATGCAGGAGCCGGAGGGCATCGCCCTCGTCGTCGTCAACGGCGTCGTCGCCTGCGAGCACGGCAGCCACACCGGCGCCGGCACGGGCCGCCTGCTGCGCTTCCGCGAGGAGTAGGCCCGGCGACTGCTCCGCATTGGTTCACGATCGCCGCTCCGTGGCGATCATGCGGGAAGGGGCGTCCGCGTCGGAAGTTTCCGCCTGCTATGGGCGCTGCGCGCCCATCCGCACCCCTTCCCGCGTCGGGCCAGAGCGCCGCGCAACCATCGGAGACCTGCAATGCGCGGCCGAGCCCGGAGCGAGGCAGGGATCGGCGCTCGCTCAGCCCAGCCGCTGGTCGATCACGACGAGCGCGTTCTGCTTGCGGCTGAAGGCGACCTCGCGCACGCCGAGCGCGCTTTGTAGCTGGTTCGTGACCACGACCAGCGGACCGGGGCCTTGCGTCTGGCCCGGCGCCGGCTGCGGATAGGCGGTCGAGGCGGCGGTGTGGAAGGTGATGTTGCCCTCCTGCTTCTCCAGCACCTGGTGGATATGCCCGTTGAGCACGGTAACGGAGGAGAAGCGCCGCATCATGCTCAGCGCCTGCTCCGCGTCGTCCGTGCCCCAGCCCCACTGCGGATAGATCGCCCAGAGCGGCACGTGCGCGAAGACGATCAGCGGCGTGTCGCTGTTCACGCCGGCCAGGTCCTGCTTCAGCCAGTCGAGCTGCTCCTGGCCGAGCACGCCGAAGCCGCCGCCCTTCACGTTCCAGGTGTTGACCAGCCCGACGATGTGCACGCCCTTGTAGCCGGCGCTCTGCCAGCCGTTGCCCTGCGTGCCCTGGCCGAAACGCTGCATGAAGGTCTTGCCGTTGTCCACGAAGGTGTCGTGCTCGCCGGGCGTATAGAACACGCGGCCCGTGTCTGACTTCGCGCCCTTGAGGATCTGGTCCACCGTGTCGAACTGCTGCGGCGTCGAGAGATGGCTGAGGTCGCCGGTGTGCAGCACGAAGGCCGGGCGCGTGGCCAGCGCGTTGATCTTGTCGATCGACTTCTGCAGTGTGCCGGTCACATCCGTGTTCGGCGCCTTGCTGAAGCCGATGTGGCTGTCGCTGACCTGCGCGAAGGTGAAGTCGCCCTTCGCCGTGCCGCTCTTGCTGGAGGCGCCCAGCGTGCAGGAGCTGAGCACGCCGCCGCTCACCGTCCAGACCAGGCCGGTGCCGGCCCAGGCCATGCACTTGAGAAAGCCGCGCCGGTCCACGCCGTCCTCGTCGCGCGCCGGCGCCGCGGCCAGGCGTTTATGCCCGTGACCGCCGCGGGCCAGCGGGTCGTCGATCACGTATTCGGCAAACTCGTCCATGCTGCACTCCCTCTGCGAGTTGATTGCCCGGCTGATTCGCGCTGACACGGCCAGGCGCTACTGCACGATCACCTTCGCCGTCATGAAGGGATGAATCGAACAGAAGTAGTTGTAGGTGCCGGCCGTGGTGAAGGTGAAGCTGAACTGCTTGTCGCTGTCGATCGTGCTGGAGTCGAACGCCTTGGTGGACGAGGTGACCGTGTGCGGCACGTCGTCGTGGTTCACCCAGGTCACGGTGGCGCCGACTGGCACGGAGATCGTGGCCGGCGTGAAGCTGAAGTTGTCGATCGTCACGGCCGGGCCGCTGGGCGTGGCGACGGCCAGCTCGCCGGGGCGTGGTGTGGGCGGCTGCGCGGTGGTCAGGGCCGACGGCGGCACGGGCGGGTTGGCGGGCGGCAACTGGGCCGACTTCGCGCTGCTGGAGCAGGCCGCGGCGAGCACGCCCAGCCCCACCATCGCGGGCAGAACGAAGCGCGCGACCAGGCCGCCGCGCCCCGCCGGGCGCAGAGAAGCGGACGCGCCGCAAGGCGCGCGGAACGGGAACATGTGTCAATCACCTCTCGGGCTGTGCCGGTTTTGGGGCGCCGGAGGCGATCGCGCCGCGGCCGTGATCGCCCATCCGAGAGGTACTACACCGCCGCCGGCGCTCTGGATGAGGCGGCGAGGACGCCGGCTACTCCTCGCCCGCGGCCGCGGCGGGCGTCTGCTGGGCCGGTTCGGTGACGGCGCCGGCGCGGGCGATGTAGGCCACACGCGCCGCGCGCACCATCGCCACTTCGTTGCCGTCGTCGTCCAAAAAGCGATAGGCGGTCAGCACGCCCTCGTGGTAGCTCTCGATATAGCGTTCGGCGCTGATCGAGGCGGCGTCCGGTCCGGTCGAGTCGGCCAGGCGATCGAAGCGCACCACGAAGACCACGGCGCCGGTCAGCAGCCGGTGGGGGCGTCGTCTGGCGCGCAGCGCAGCCAGGTCTCCATGGCGGCGCGGGCGATGTGCTGCACCATCGCCGTGTCCAGGCCGAGGGCGCCGGCCGTCTGCCGGGCGCTGAGGCCGGCCTCGAAGCGGTAGGCGACGACCTGCTGCTGCTGCTCGGGTAAGAGCGCCAGCGCGTCGGGATTGAGCCGGCGCGGCGAGTCGACCAGCGAGACGGCCTGCGGCTGCCGCCGGCGGCGTTCGCGCTCGCGGGCCTGGTGATGCTCGCTGGCTAGGCGCTGCGCCACGCGCAGTAGCCATTCGTCGAAGGGCACGGCGCCGCCGGTGGGGTATTCGTCGATCGATCCGAGCACTTTGAGGAAGACCTCCTGGCAGAGGTCTTCGGCTTCCGGCGCGCCGCCGAGCCGTTCATTCAAGTAGTGGTAGACCCGAGCGTAGTGCGCATCGAACAGCGCGCCGAAGGCGTGCCGGTCGCCGGCCTGCGCGCGTCGGACCATATCGCGATCGTCCATCGCCCCCATACTACCAGCCCGCCCTGTGGATAGCACCCATGCGGCGCCGGCCACGCCACACCCGGCGTTGGCTGAAGCCAAATCTCGCGTCCGCGGCAGGGCTAGGCCACGCGGCCCTCGCGCAGACGTCGCGTCAACGCCGCGTGCCAGGAGATCGCCAGTTCGGGCAGCGCGGCCAGCGCGGCGGCGCCGTCGAGATCGTCGCGGCGCCGCATGATGCGCGTGGCGCGGGCGGCGCTCCAGGCGGGGTGCGGCCGCTCCAGCAGCGTCACGGCGTCGCCGGCGGCCAGGTTGCCCTCGCGCAGCACACGCAGGTACCAGCCGGTGCGGCCGCTGGCCTCCACGCGGGCCGTCAGGTCGGGCCGGCGCCAGCGGGCGCTAATCTTCCAGCATGGCTGTCGCGGCTGCGAGACCTGCACCAGCGCCTCGCCGATCTCGAACACGTCGCCGATGCAGACGGCCGCTTCGTCCAGCCCTTCGATCGTGAGGTTCTCCGCGAAGGCGCCGTGCGGCAGGCCGGGCCAGGCCAGCTCGGCGCGCCAGACGGGGTAGTGCGCGGCGGCGTAGGCGAGCACGGCCTTGTCCGGGCCGCCGTGGTTCCTGGTGTCGCCCTGGCCGTCGCCGGCGAGGTTCTCGCGCGCCAGCCAGACGTGGCCCGAGACGGGCGTTTTGAAGAAGCCGGTGGTCCAAGCGTTGCCGGCGGGATCCGGCGCCTCGGCGGCCTCGATGCGCCGCGGCATGCTGACCTGAACGCTGAGCAGGCGGGGGTCATTCACAAGAGCGCTCCCAGGGCATCTCGCGGCTCCGTTCGTCGCTCAGCCCACGATCGAGCGTACCAGATCGCCGTCCACCCGCTGTTCCCTGTTGGCTACGCACACGGTTGCCCCGCCTGCAGGAACGCCGCCTGCACCTTCTGCGCGATCTGGCTGGTCTGCGCCAGCGTGTACAGCCCCGGCGCTCCCGCGACCGAGACGTTGATGAACACGCGCCCGCAGCGCCAGCCAACGCTGAAACCGGCGAAGGGCACGCTGGTTTGCGCGGCCGGCGCCGTGTAGGAGAAGGCGTTCGCCTCCTGGCCAATCGACGGAGGTTGTTGCTGCATCACGCAGGGAATGGCGCTGATTACCGGCGCATGCAGGAAATTCGAGGCGCCGGCATCCGAGTTGAAGACAAAGTGTTGCACCGTCACCGTGGCGATCGCGCCGTTACGCTGCGGGCCGGTGAAACCCTGCTGCCGCCCACCGAGGAAGCCGATCTGCTGCAGATGCTGCGCCGCGGCCTGCGGATTGGCCGTGCCTTGCACGATGTCGTTGGCCGTGCGCTGCTCCTGCGGGTTGTACTGGCCGGCGTCGTCCGGTTTGAATCCGGGCAGCACGGAGGTCACCGCGCTCTCCGGCAGCGTGAGCTGGGGAATCTGCACGGCGGGTCGCGGCGCCTGTGTCGGCAGGTTCGACGTGTCCAGCGGCAGCAGGGGGAAGGTCAGGCAGCCGTTCGCGCCCGGCGTGCCGGCCGAGGCCACGCTCGCCACGGCGGAGGACCGCGCCGGCAACGGCGTGAGCGCCGGCGCCGCGCTGGTGGCGCTCTGGCGGGTGGGCGCGGCGCTTGCGCCGGCGGCGGGCGTGGGCGACGGCTTGTTGTTCTTGCCGCCGCCGCAGGCGCTGAGCAGCGCGACGGCGGCCGCGGCCACAACGAGCAAAGGCGAAAGCGAAGCGCGCATGCATGCTCCGTGGACGGTGCGTCGCCGGCCTGCAACCGGCGGCGCGCACACTCATCCCAGCATAGGCAAAGACGAGTGGCTGGCGCGAACGTTCCGCCAGCCTAAACCCCGCGTTGCTTCGACATCGCCGCCCCGCGGCGATCTGATGAACGCCGCGTCTCCCTTCCCCTCATGTGACATGAGTGACATGCGGAAGGGTTTTCTGAGGGCTACCGGATCTCCTCGACCCGCACCCTTTCCTCGTAGGACTCGTAGGAAAGGGACAGCTGCGCCTGAGCGAGGCAGGGATAGGCGCCCCGCTCAGCGCGCCGTATCCGGCACGTCGCGCACCACGATCGCGCCGTTGGCCAGGCTGCCGACGAGCTGCCGCATCGAGCCGTCCGGGCCATCGATGGTGAGGCTGATCGAGTCGGGCGCGGCACCGGCGCCGTCGGTCGCCTGCCCGGACACGGCCCAGCCCTCCTGGCCGAAGTTGCGGCACAGGGCGATGAACTGCCGGGCATTGGGTCCGACGCTTTGCAGCAGCGGCACCCGCGGGCAGAACAGCGCCAGTCCCTGCGCCGGGTCGTCGTAGCGGAAGAAGCCCTCAAGGGCATCCACGCGGAAGGCGCCGTCCAGATCGCTCACCGTCACCCGCCCCGCTTCGAAGGCGAAAGCCGGCGCGTCGGGCGCCGCACTGAGCCGGCCGCGCCCGACGATGCCGCCCGCGCACAGCCGGCTGGCAGGCGGCAGCAGCTTCACGCAAGGCCCGGTGGCCCGGCGCACGCTTTCATCGACCGTGCACGGCCGCGGCGGCAGCAGGGGTATCGCTGCGCCGCTCGTGATCTGCACAGCATCCGCTGCCGGCGAATCGTCGGCGCGCAGCAGGGTGCGCCAGGGAACGGCCGCGGCCGGCGTCGCCGATGGGGCCGCCGTCGGCGAGGCGCTCGCGGCGGCCGTGGCGCCTGCCGTTGCCGTCGGCGTCAGCGCCGCGTCGCCCACGGCGGGGGTCGCGCCCGGGGCAAGCGGCGGCGGCAGCTCGGCCGGCAGG
This sequence comes from Dehalococcoidia bacterium, assembly GCA_035310145.1. NCBI lineage: Bacteria > Bacillati > Chloroflexota > Dehalococcoidia > Dehalococcoidia bacterium. The sequence goes on along the minus strand of DATGEL010000062.1, from coordinate 4,117 downwards.
GAGACGACGAACGGCGGCAGCCCAGCGCATGCGGCCGGGGCCGCGCGCGGCGGCGCCGCCAGCAGCAATCGCCCCAATCCCAGTGCCAGCAGCGCGATCAGCGCGCCGCCCAGCGAGAGGTGACTGCCTGTAACCTTCAGGTCGTTGTGCTCGCCTGCCGTCACCGCCTCCGATCGCCTCTGCTGATTGTCGGCAAAGCCGCCGCGTTCGGGCCAGTGCGGCGTTCGCCGGGAACGGCGAGGCAGAGACGGCAATCGCGCGGTTGCGCGACGGGAAATGTCGCCAAATATCACATTCAGAAGTTCTATCAATTGGCGGAGCCGCCTTGCCAGCGGGCCGCGTCCGTCTATACTCCTTTCACCGGTTCGCGGGCGTAATCGTTTACGCGCCGCTGCCGCGCGCCAGCGCTGGCGCGAGAGCAGCGGATTGAAGCACATCAGGACGAACGGCGGCACAGGGCCTGGAACGCGCCGCCGCTGATCGGCGGCTTCGGCTCGCCGGCAACGCCGAGGCGTACGCCTCCCTTCACAAGAGGACGTAGAATCGCAGAACGGAGGTCATGGGCGAGCGCGGCCGGCCCCGGCCCGTGCGCCCCCACGATGACGCGATATTTCGTGCGCCGGGTCCTGCTCCTGATTCCGACCATGATCGGGGTGACGTTCCTCGTCTTCCTGCTCGTGCGCATCATTCCCGGCGGCGCGGCCAGCGCCCTGCTCGGTGAGGGGGCGACGGCGCAGCAGGTGGCGCAGGTCAAGCACCAGCTCGGCCTCGATCAGCCGCTGGTCATTCAGTATTTCCGCTGGATCGGCAGCGTGCTGAGCGGCGATCTCGGCCGCTCGGTGCAGACGCACAACCACATCTCGCACGATATCTCCACGCGCATCGGCTGGACGTTTGAGCTGGGCATCTTCGCCATGTTCTTTTCGCAGCTCATCGCCCTGCCGATCGGCATCATTTCGGCGATCAAGCAGGATACGATCCTGGACTACATCGCCCGCAGTGCGGCGATCGCCTGCCTCGCGGTTCCCGGTTTCTGGCTGGCCACGCTGCTGATCGTCTACGGCGCCAGCGGCATTCCGCTCGGCTTCACCACCTTCCACTTCACGCCGCCGCTGGGCAGCGAGATCAACAAGAGCCTTAGCGCGAACCTGAAACTGATCGTGCCGCCCGCGATCATCCTCGGCATCGGCCTGACCGGCTCGATCATGCGGCTCACGCGCACGCAGATGCTGGAAGTGATGCGCCAGGACTACATCCGCACGGCGAACGCCAAGGGGCTGCGCCTGCAGGTGATCATCGCCCGGCACGCCCTGCGCAACGCCTTCATCCCCGTGCTGACGATCATCGGCCTACAGGTGCCGGTGCTGGTGGGCGGCACGGTGGTGTTGGAACAGATCTTCTCCTTGCCGGGCATGGGCCAGTACCTCATTATTGCCATTAACCAGCGGGACTTCACGATCATCCAGGGCGTCGTGTTGATCTCGGCAACCGTGGTCCTGCTCTCGAACCTGGTGGTAGATTTCCTGTACCCGTTGCTCGATCCACGCATCCGCTATGCGTGAGCCGGCGTACCGTCATGAGAAATGCGTCGCGTCGACAAGCGCGGCGGCACGGGGAATGAGGGCGCGGTGACAACGGTAAGCGAAGAGAGAACCCTCCACGGCGCCGGCGAACTGGAACGGCGGGCCGAGCAGACCGCTGTGCGCTGGGGCCGGGGGCTGCTGCGCTTCCTGCGCACCAAGCCGCTCGGCACGATCGGCGCGGTGATCATCCTCGCCATCGTCGTGCTGGCGATCTTCGCGCCCGTGTTCGCACCCTACGGCTTCGACCACCGCGTGCTAAAGGACAAGCTGCTCACGCCCAGCCTCAAGCACCCGATGGGCACGGACCTGCTCGGGCGTGATGTGCTCAGCCGCATCATCTACGGCGCCCGCGTCTCTGCCTTCGTCGGCTTCGGCAGCGTGCTGATCTCGACGGTGACGGCGACGTTGATCGGCACGGTGAGCGGCTACTTCGGCGGCAAGGTCGATACGATCGTGCAGCGGCTGGTCGATATTCTCCTCGCCTTCCCGGCGTTCATTCTGCTGCTGGCGATCGTGGCGGCGTTCGGCACGCCGACGAGCGCGATCCACCTCGGCCCGTTCTCGTTTGACCCGGCGCAGCAACGCGCCGGCCAGGTGGTGTTCGCCATCGGCCTGCTCTTTGTGGCGCCGGCCTCGCGCGTGATCCGCGGCGCCGCGTTGTCGGTGCGCAACAATCTCTACGTCGAGGGCGCCCGCACCGTGGGCGCCAGCGATCTGCGCATCCTCACCCGCTACGTGCTGCCGAACGTGGCGCCGACGATCATCGTCTACGCCACGCTGCAGCTCGGCTACGCCATCCTCGCCGAGGCGACGCTGGCCTTCCTGGCCTTCGGCATCCCCGATCCGGTGCCGTCCTGGGGGCTGATGCTCAGCGGTCTGGCGCGGGCGCGCATCCGCCAGGACCCCTGGCTGGCCTTCTGGCCGGGCCTGGCGATCTCGCTGGCCGTCTTCGGCTTCAACATGCTGGGCGATGCCCTGCGCGACGTGCTCGATCCGCGCCTGCGCGGCTCCCGCTAGGCCGCCGGGCGAGCGTTATTCGCTTCAGCCAGCGTTACCGTTTTACCATGCCGGCAGAGCCCCTGCCGGCATTCGCGCGCTGGCGCGCCGCGCCGCAGCGTATCGAACCCGACACTCTAACCAAACTGTAATGGAGGCGGTGTATATCCGAAGCTGTCGATGATCGCTGGACGACCGCCGGACGCCAGACTACGTCCGGCACAGCACCTGTGACGCGGCGAGACCGGGGTGTTCCCGGCCCGCACCGTACTCGGAGGGAGAGGATGAGCAGTTTTAGTGAACTGAACTACTGGCAGCGGCTCGCGGCGGGCCAGGTGACGCGCCGCCGGCTGCTGCGCGGCGGCGCGGTCACGAGTCTCGGTCTCGCGGCGGCCGGCATCGTCGGCTGCGGCAGCAGCAACAACAAGAGCAGCAACGGCGCGAACAGCGGGGCGGCGCCTTCGGCAACCAGCGCCGGCGCCGCAGCCGCCACGGCCACCCGCGCCGCCGCGCCCGCCGGCTCGCCCACGGCGGCGGCCACGAGCGGCTCACCGGCCGCCACGAACGCCGTTTCCGTGCCGACGGCGCAGGCCGGCGTCAAGAGCGGCGGCACGGTCCAGGGCGAGATCGTCGGCACGGCGAATTTGGACCCGGTCGAGAACACCACCTACCGGTCGCAGTGGCTCTCCGGCTTCCACTACGCGCGGCTCTTCCGCTTCGCCGCGGCCGCCGATCCGAAGGTTACCTCGGCCCGCACGCCGGTTGGCGATCTGGTCGAGAAATACGAGATCACCAGCGACGGCATGCAGTACACGATGCACCTGCGACAGGGCGTGATGTACCACCCGCCGCTCAGCCGTGCGCTGACCGCGGCCGACGTGCTGGCCAGCTGGGACTACTTCAACAACGACCCGAAGAACACCAACAACACCGTCTACAAGCCGATCGTGGACAGCCTCACGGCGCCCGACGACAACACGCTGGTCTTCAAGCTGAAAGGGCCCTACGCGCCGTTCCTCAACAAGCTGGCCAACACCCAGTATTTGTGGATCATGTCCAAAGACGCCGTGGACAAGAAGATCGACGCCTCCCAGCAGGCGATCGGCGTCGGGCCGTGGATCTTCCAGGGGGCAACGCCCACGGCGTTCACCTGGAAAAAGAACCCGAACTACTGGAACAAGGGCCTGCCCTACGCCGACCAGGCGGTGCTGAACATCATCCCCGACACCTCCACCCAGGAGGCGCAGTTCGGCGCCGGCAAGCTGGACTTCTATGGCGCGGCGGCCGCCGATGTGGACGATCTCAAGAAGGCGAACCCCAAGGCAGTCGTGGCCGAATACGTGCCGGATGGCATGGCCTTCCTCTTCTTCTACAACGTGATGGCGGCCGATAGCCCGTTCAAGGACCAGCGGGTGCGCCAGGCGGCCTCGCTGGCGATCGACCGCCAGGGGATCATCGACGCGATCTACAACGGCCGGGGCGTGTTCGTCAACGTCGTGCCGCCGGGGCTGGGCAAGTGGTCGCTGGACCCGCTGGGC